>JAGQQC010000668.1 GCA_020426395.1 Planctomycetaceae bacterium | reverse complement strand
GTCGACAAGGGCAGGTCCGAGGATCTTCTCCAGCGTGTCGTGATCTTCATAGCAGTATTCCTCCAAAAGAGGCACGATGTCGTCCTGCACGATGCGTGCAAACTTGGCAAAATCATTGACTGCTTGGCCGTTTTCCAGAAGGTAGGCGTGACCAATCTGCAGATTGCGCGCGTCGCGTCCTATGTACTCCCGAATGCGCTGGTTCAGAGCGTACAGCCAGTTCCCCAGAGGAATGCCACTCACAACAGTCGCGCCAAGAACCGATTTGTCCGGCATAAGTTCGACAAAGCCGAAGCGGCGGCGCAACGCTGTGTCGAGCAATGCAATTGAACGGTCGGCCGTATTCATGGTGCCGATGACGTACACGTTGTCGGGCACGCTGAAGGGCTCGCCGGAAAGCGGCAGGAGAACTTCCTGACCGCGTTTGTCGCGCTCGAGTATGGTCAATAGCTCGCCGAAGATGCGGGGGATGTCGCCGCGGTTGATCTCGTCTACGATCAGGAAGAAACGCCGGTCAGGCTGGCGGCGAGCGTCGTCGCACAGTTGCTTGAAGATGCCGGCGCGTCGCTCAAATGCCAATTGTCCGTTGGTCTGGGTTGGGCGATAGCCTTCGATGAAGTCCTCGTATCCGTAGGCCGGGTGAAAGGTACAAATGCGAACCAATACGCTGTTGCTGCTACCTTCTCCCATGACTGCT
>JAGQQC010000667.1 GCA_020426395.1 Planctomycetaceae bacterium | reverse complement strand
TTCTCTCCTAACCATTGAGAATAAACGCTTCCTGCCTCATCGCCCCTTCCTCCAATCCCGCATCAAGGCATGTTTCATGTCCAATTCCTCCCGCCCCTCCCTGACACAGGATTTAGTCCTCCCCACACTATTATTTGTCGCTACCGGAGCGATGACCTGGGCGGTGCGGGGAAGTTCCGGGTATGGCGGATCATGGGGTTGTACCTTTGCGGGCGTGTTATGGGGAACTTGTTGGTGGTTTTTGGCTCAGAATGGAGAAGCTGCCCCCAACAGACGCTACGCCTCCCGCTGGATTGTACTGGCCATGACGATCGGCTTCGCCTTTTCCGGGGCCCGAGGATGGGCACAATGGCCAACGTTTCTCGAAGAGAAACTTTACACCAATGCTGGGGCGAATGAATACGTGCCCATTGAGCGTTGGTACGGATTCCTGTGGCTGTTCATCGCCGGGGTACCGTGGGCTGGAATTGCCGCCTGCCTGCTCGCCTGGTGCGGTTCGATTCACGAGACAAGACTATGGCACTGGATTATCCGGTTGGCCTGCGGTTTGGGAACAGGTGGAGTTATTCTCCTGCTTTATGAACGATATCCTGAGTGGTTTCTCCCTTTGTATAATTCACTTGAAGCCAAATATCAAAACCTGGAAGCGAATCCCACATTGGGACGGCTCGTCAATGATGTCCGAGAAGCAGTGTGGCATCTTGGAATCTATGCCGGTTTTCTATTGTACGAATTTGGTCGTCGGGAATGGAAA
>JAGQQC010000666.1 GCA_020426395.1 Planctomycetaceae bacterium | reverse complement strand
TCCGGCCCGGGGACAAGTACCCCATTTGATTGCTGAGATTCGGAAACGATCTGAAAAAGGAGAGCGGGTTCTTGTCACGACTTTAACGAAGCGATTGTCGGAAGACTTAACCGATTATTTTAAGGAAGAAGGCTTACGCTGTCAGTGGCTCCATTCCGAGCTGGATGCAATCGAACGTGTGGAGATCTTGCGGGAATTGCGCGAAGGAAAATTCGATGTCCTGGTGGGAGTGAACCTGTTGCGGGAAGGGCTCGATCTGCCGGAAGTCTCTCTGGTGGCTATTATGGATGCGGATAAGGAAGGTTTTCTGCGGAGCGAAAAAAGTTTGATCCAAACCATCGGCCGTTCTGCCCGGAACGTCAACGCGGAGGTGATTCTGTATGCCGATCGTGTCACCGATAGTATGCAGAAAGCGATTGACGAAACCTTGCGCCGGCGGGAACTTCAGTTGAAGTACAACCAGGAACACGGCATCACACCGGAAACGATTCGTAAGGCGATCAAACGGGGCATCGAAGAGGAAATCCAGGCCCGGCATGTCGTGCAGAAATCGGCAGGGATGAAGTCGGAAACGCAGTATGTGACGCAGGAATTCTTGAACGAACTCGAAAGCGAAATGCTGGAAGCGGCCCAAAATCTGGAATTCGAACGAGCGGCACAACTACGAGACCGGATTCTGGAATTGAAAAACCAGTTAGGGCAAGAAGCCACAGTTGAGGCCGAGAACGCAAAAGACCGCCCCGGTTTTGCCAAACGGGGCGGTCGTGGTCGCAAGGGGCGCGGTCGAGGAAAAGCTCGCCGCTAATTCGGATTGTGTAAGTGAAACCAGTTACTTATCTCACCAGTTACTTATCAAACCCCAGTTACTTATCAAACCAGTGTAGAGGTCATTCATACTCAAGCCGGGCAGGGACGAGAGCTCCCTGTTGCAACTGCTCCAGCACATGTGCTGTCCAACCAGGAATTCGGGAAAGCA
>JAGQQC010000665.1 GCA_020426395.1 Planctomycetaceae bacterium | reverse complement strand
AACAGAAGAACGACCGCGATTCTGATTGGTTTCGACATTGATTTCTTTCTTTCGACCGTGACGCAACACAGCCGTGACGGAACGTAGCGCTGTCCGGCCCATGTCTGTCGCACCCTGTTTCGCGGCCAATCGCAATCCACTACAATTCAGGGGCTGTCGGGCATTCGACGCCCGCGTCTGTGGCCACATTTTTGCCGATGCAGACAACAATCTTACGCAAACAGGCTCGCCAGCAAAAGGGAGTACGAGGAACATTGAATCCGCGGAAGCGAATCGCCGGCCTTGGAGAAATTCTCTGGGATGTCTTTCCTGATGGCCCGAGATTCGGAGGTGCTCCCGCGAACTTTGCCTGCATGGCCGCGGCCTTGTCCAAGCCGTTTGCGGACGTGTTCATGGTCGGCGCCGTAGGTAAGGATGACTTGGGGCAGCGAGCAATTTCATCACTCGTGTCGCACGACGTCGATGTCACACAGGTAAGGTCCGCTGATGAAGTAACAGGAACCGTCACGGTTCATCTTGACAGCCAAGGAAAGCCTACTTACGAATTCGCCGCCGACACGGCCTGGGACAATTTTGTGTGCGATAACGCGTGGACGGACATTGCCAGGTCGTTGGACCTGGTTTGCTTTGGTACTCTGGCGCAACGTTCGGACAGGTCGCGAGACGCCATCCAGACGTTTGTGGCGGCAACTTCTTCCAGTGCCGTCCGCATCTTCGATATCAATCTTCGTCCGCCATTCTACACCACCGAGACAATCCTCCGGTCGTTGGAATTGGCAAACGTGCTGAAGCTAAACGACGAGGAGTTGCCGATACTCATGCAGCTTTGCGGCATCCACGGGGATCTGCACGATGCGTTGGGGCAGCTGCAGACGCGTTATGGCCTACAATGTATTGCATTTACTCGCGGTTCCGACGGTGCGGTGCTATTGCGTGGCTCCGAGCTCGACGAATCGGTAGGCATTCCGACCGAAGTTGTCGACACCGTCGGGGCGGGCGATG
>JAGQQC010000664.1 GCA_020426395.1 Planctomycetaceae bacterium | reverse complement strand
CCAATGCCCGCTGACGCAGGACCATAAATGTTCCCACAACTCCCGCACAAATTCCGAGGAGGATAGTTCCCAATAGCACAACTCGAGTGTTGTAGTCCTGCAACAGAAGGGTCCGCCATAAACGGGCGTTCCAGCGTTCATTATCCTCATCAATAATCTGAGGAAAATCACTTGGTGATCCCACTGTTGGAGCATCATCGCGCAAGCTCACTTCTTGTGCCAACACGGGGCCACCAGTCATTACAGCCCCATAAAATAGAATCAGCACAAAGGCTTGAACCGACAGAAGGGGGCGAATGACTGTTAAAAGAATTTCTCTGACCAAAGCACATGCCGAGATCATTTCGGACGATCTCCTGACATTTGCATGTTCTGCCCCAGTTGATCGAGCAATGACAATTTCCCACCAAAAGTTTTTCGCAAGTTTTCTTCGGTAAAGACTTCACTCACGGGGCCTGTCGCGACGAGTCGCATGTTAATCAGAATAATTTCGTCGAAATACTCCGGTATCGTCTGCAAATCATGATGCACCACGATCGCTGTTTTTCCTTCGGAGCGAATATCCCGCAAAATATTAATAATGGCCCGTTCCGTGGCTGCATCCACCCCTGCGAACGGTTCATCCATCAAATAGAGATCCGCTTTTTGCGCTAGCGCTCTTGCGAGGAAGACTCGTTGCTGTTGTCCTCCTGAAAGTTGACTGATCTGCCGGTTGGCGTAATCAGCCATCCCTACCCGTTCAAGGCTTTCCCGGGCTAACTGGCGATACTTTCGCGTGACCGGTCGACACCAGCCAATTTTGTGATAAAGCCCCATCGCTGCAACCTGCAGGGCATTGATTGGAAAGTCCCAGTCAACCGAATTTCTCTGAGGGACATAGCTGACACGCCGTCGTTGCTCGTGATAATCTTTTCCGAAGAAAAGAACTTCTCCCGAGGCTTTGGGAATCAATCCCAGGATTGCTTTTAACAGGGTCGTTTTTCCGGAACCGTTCGGACCAACAATGGCAATCAGTTTTCCCGCCGGTGCATCGTAATCGATATCCCACAGAACTGGGCGACGATGATAGGCAACCGTCATGTCGTGAATGCTCACAGGAGCTTGTGGAGAGTGTCCAGGCAGCGTATTCATGAAGATCGATTCTACAGACGGACGGTCCTGAGCATGGCAACCAGCCGATTAATTTTTCGTCAAATGAAATGTGACCTGAGCGTGACAGATTACAAACAGTTCCTCA
>JAGQQC010000663.1 GCA_020426395.1 Planctomycetaceae bacterium | reverse complement strand
GACAACGGAACCGATGCCAACAACGGAGCCGATGCCCAACACGGAGCCGATGCCCAACACCGAGCCGATGCCCAACACGGAACCGATGCCCAACACGGAGCCAATGCCCAACACTGACACGACGCCCAACACTGACACGACTCCAAACTCCACTCCCGTTGAACCGGAACCAGTGGTTGCGAATCCGACTGAAATCGTGATCATCTGTCCCGATTTTTGCAGCGGCGTCTGCAACTACGCGTTAATTCACAATGCCTCGGGTCGGGAGTTCAATTACTCAATCAAGGCTGGACAAACACAGGTCGTGCCGGCCAATGTGTCATGGTTTATTCGCTTCGATCAGGGAAATGGATTGGGACAGAAAGCCTTCCGTCTCCGTGCAGGTCGAGTCTATGAACTGCGTGATGACGGTGGTCCATGGGCGTTCTTCATGCGACCATAAATCCCTTTCTCAATTGTGACTTGGACGTGCATCGTTTCGCAGCAATCCCGGGTTCCGGATTCACTGCGACCGGTGCACTTTCTTTTTGGGAAAATCGCTGAGGACGGCAAACGTCATTGGAGGACGCGCTGCCGGAAGTTAGGCTGCATACATCTCGCGGCTTTGTGCTGACGTGATGGTCGCATAGAATGCGATACTGGACATTTGAAAGCGAGTTATGCTGGCCCACAAATGGGCAGCAGCAAGGAACAGGAAATGGCGATTTCGTACAAGGATGCTGGCGTGGATCTGGACTCCTACGCGGAGGCCATGTCGCTCATCCCTGGATTTTTGAAGAAAACACATACCCCGGGGGTGCTGCCGCTGATGGGTGGCTTCGCCGGGTTGTTCCAGTTGCAGGGAGAGCGAAGATACACCGATCCCGTGCTTGTCTCTGGGACCGATGGAGTGGGCACGAAGATCAAAGTGGCGATTTTGGCTGGGAAATTCGACACGGTTGGCATCGATCTGGTCGCGATGTGCGTCAACGATTGCCTGTGCCTGGGGGCTCGTCCGCTCTTTTTTCTCGATTACATCGCTCTGTGGAAGGATGATCCCGCTCTGACAGCGGCATTGGTTTCGGGCGTGACAGAAGGCTGCCTGCAAGCGGGAGCGGCCTTGCTGGGTGGTGAAACCGCCATCATGCCCGATCTGTACGCAACCGGCGATTTCGACATGGCAGGCTTTTGTGTCGGTGTGGTCGAGAAGTCGGAGATCATCGACGGGAAGCAGATTCAAGCCGATGACGTGCTCATCGGGGT
>JAGQQC010000662.1 GCA_020426395.1 Planctomycetaceae bacterium | reverse complement strand
ATTCATGGATTCATCGGGAATTTTCCCGCAACACATCTTTTGTCCCGCGCGGTCACTCTTAGCGGAAAACGGAGCCGCCCTATTGAGCGTTGGTGGTTTGGGGAGGGAGAAGTTGCGCACCGAACAAGACCGCCAGTTCCTCAAGCCGTCGATAGGACGTTTGGATCCCCTCGCGGGCCGTCTTGTACCGTTTTTCGAGTTCCTGATTGGTCTGCAATACTTCGAGGGTTTTGCCGAATGGATCTCCCATGTAGCCCCTAAGCATACTTTCGACGAAGGCGGCTCCCGACTTGGATTGCTCTTGGAACTCCTTGAATTCGATCAGCACCTGGACGGCGGCTTCCCAAGAGTGTATGTGGGCTAGGTAGGCCGCTCTGAATTCGTTCGGACAGCCCGACAGGTCGATCTGCCGCATATTTTGGGGAATCTCTTCAAAGTTCTGTGCTTCGACGGATCTTTTGCGATCCTCGGCCATGACTCTTGAAATCGACTCGGCATGAACCAGCAAGTCCTTTTCAAAGGCCCCGTCAGTGGCCCCAGAATTCCACAAAGATACCGTTTCGGAAAATAAACTCAGACATGTACGAAACGATGAAATCTGGCTTGGAAGAAAAATGACAAGCAGCAGTAGGCTGATCAGTATGGCGCTCAGCGATAACCCGCCAATCCAGTATTTCGGGTGCGATTGCCGCAGTCGAGGCTTGGTTCCCACCTGCACAGGTAGTGGCGGAGGTTCGATTCGCGAAGAGGTTACTGGTTCTATGGATGGTTTCTGCGAGGAAGGCTTGGCTTCCAGGACGGCTGGTGAGAATAGTCCCCCGATATTTTCTGCTCGATACCACTTTGAGTTTCCATCCCGTCGTACTAGCGTGTTGCGGGATACCTTTCCCTGTTGAACCATTTCGATCAGTTGCTGACTGCTCAATGGTCCCTGTCGACTGTTGTTTCGCTGGACATACCAGTATTCTGTCATGTTGCACCTTGATGAATAACCGCGATTCCTGTCCAGAAAAGTCTGGCCAAAGGGGAGTTTTGCTAGCTAACCGGAGCGGGACCATTCGTTTATGGAGTAAACAGACCTTGGACCCACTCTGCGCGGTTCCAAGATTTCGCATCCACCTTTCGAATCAGCGATTTGGGGGTCACTTTGCCTTTGATAACCATACCGAGGAGTTCATCGTCTGTAAAAGGGCCTGCGAGGCCATTTCGAGCCTGTAAATACAACATAGAGACCTTCAGTAATCGATAATATGTGATAGGCGAGGAATGACTAGAGCT
>JAGQQC010000661.1 GCA_020426395.1 Planctomycetaceae bacterium | reverse complement strand
AGATCGTGAAGAGCAGGAATTAATGGATGCATTGGTTCATTTGCTGTTCGACGGAAGTAAAGTCAAAGCGCTTGCCGCATTGAAAGTGGAATACCTCGCGACGGTGAGCTCCTTCACCCTGGATCAGGCCACCCAACGCGAGTATGGTGTTGACCCTGATCCTGAATATCCCTACCTGTATCACCTCGGTAATTATCCGATGCGCTATCCCGGTTGGGATCACATGGATGACCAGATAGAAGGATTTTCCCACGGTTACAGCCTCTATTCACCCGATGAAGTTGAAGAACTGTGTGAAGAATGTGACGAAGTCCGCGAGTACGTCGAACAGCAGGAAGACGGGGACCTGCATGATGAATTCCTATTCGAATTCTTCGAACCCATCCAGGCCGCCACACAACGCGGCGACGCTATTTTTGGCTATGGAGATACGTAAGACCTCTCTAAGGTGAACGACAATTAGCTTAATCAAGTTCGATGACCATCAGAAAAGATTTTGAGTATGAGCAACAAAAGCCGTCTTATTTTTATTAAGGTCTTTTGCGTGCTCCTACTTCTGTTCGGTGGGCCGATTATTTGGAGTGCGGAGATTGGCGCTCTAGTGGTCGCGTATTTTGCTTCGTTCGTGGTCTCTTTCCTCGCTGCACTACTGGCGCCAAACCAGAGGCTTGAGTACGGTATTCTCGCCAATTTCTGTTGGAATATCTCCTTTATCGTGATGCTGTTCCTTCAAACGGATTTAAGTTGGTCATGGCTGATGATCTTGTCATTCTCAATCATTGCCGTCTCCTTCAGCGCTTCGATTTTGACGTGGATGCTCGCCCGTTTGATAGTTCTGTACATGGATTCTCTCGTCAGAAAATAACCAGAGGATGGTAAAGTTCTCTGATCTTAGAATTCACGACACTTGCCAAATAGCGTTGAGAAAGTGCCAACCAGAAACACCGACAAAGCGAACCCTGATGACAAACCTGTGTCAGTTTTACACTGAGTCAAAAAGTCAAAATACGTCATAGGTTTGTATTGGATATTCTCACCATCCTACCAGTGTTACTTCCATGAACGCCGAATCCGTTATCAACTTCTATCTGAAGACTGGAGAGCATGGTTATCTTTCCAACTTCTCACCGCATCGGGTTTTTCTGAAGGGGAAAAGCTGGCCGACTTCGGAGCATTATTTTCAGGCGCAGAAATTTGCCGGGACACCGGCGGAAGAAAAAATCCGGCTGGCTAAAACAGCCCGGGAAGCGGCCAATATGGGGCGCAGTCGAAAACTTCCCCTGCGCAAAGACTGGGAATCGGTGAAAATCAACATCATGCGTGAAGCGGTCCTCGCTAAGTTCA
>JAGQQC010000660.1 GCA_020426395.1 Planctomycetaceae bacterium | reverse complement strand
TTTTATCTGACTGACGGCCCATTCCAGTTTGGCATTTTGAGTCACACCCGTAAAGCGGATCCCCACTGTTGCTGCAATCAAACCAATGATGAGAATCACAACCATTAGTTCGGGGAGCGTGAAGCCATTTATTATCGAGCAATTCTTAGCTATGTAATGCCGGTCCCGTTTCATTCTTCCGTTTCAACGTCCGCACTGGAAATATCTTTTTCGGCCCCCGTTCCTCCTTCCCGGTTATCCGCGCCGTAACAGATGATCTCATAAGGAGCATCATTGCTACCGGGAGTCAGGTATTCGTAGGCATTGCCCCACGGATCTTTGGGGAGTTTTGAAAGTAGCGCCGCCGGAAAGGCATCGGATTCTTTCGCCAAAATTTCGATACCTTCTTCATTCGTCGGATAGCGGTCGAGTTCCAGATAGAAGCTTTCCAAAGCCTGTTGCATTTTGGAGATTTCCAGTTTAGCCACGTTCTGCTTACTCTTGACGAGATAACTACGGACGCTGACCGTCACGACCCCTGCCAGTAGACCAATAATGACGATCACCACCATCAGTTCCGGCAGTGAAAAACCACGTCGATTCGTTCGGATTGATGTCGAGTGCATGGTTGCCTCCTAAAGAACATTGCCCGCTTCTAGAATCGGTAACACCGTCGCAAAGAGAATGAAGCCCACAAAGACTGCCAGACAGACAATCAACACTGGTTCAATCGCAGCCGTTAACCGGTCTGTCGAAGTTTCCACCTGCCGCTCGTAACCATCCGCCAGTCTTACGAGCATCTCTTCCAGTTGTCCCGTCTGCTGTCCAACCGCGAAAATCTGCACCACCATCGGCGGAAAGAACTGGGTCACGGTTAATGCTTCCCCGATCTCTCCTCCCGACTGTACCCGTTCCGCCATCGCCTCAAGTGCCTCCCGAAGCAGAATGTTCTTGGTGGATCGCGCTGCAATTCCAGCCGCCTCGACAAACACGATCCCGTTCCGAATCAGGGTCGAAACAATAATCGCCATCCGGGCAATCTCCTGTTTTCGGGCAAGCGGTCCTAGTAACGGAATCTTGAACAGCAACATTTGCCAGCGTCGTTTCCCCCAACTGGTTCGCAGTACCAACCAGAAGATACTAATGATACCAACCGTTCCCAACAGTAACCAGATCCCCTGCTGCACTAACAGATTACTCATCGTCTGCAATACCTTCGTCGGCCACGGCAGAGGTTTGCCTGACTCGATCAGATTCTCCAGCAGCATCGGCATCACAACCGTCATCAAAAAGATAGACACTCCAATCGCCAGCGTCACAATAATGGCCGGATAAATCAACGCGGTCACAATCCGATCCTTAAACAGTAGCGACCGCTCCCGGAAATCGGCCAACCGGTCCAGCACCGTATCAAGCGTTCCCGAATTCTCTCCCACCCGCACCATCTGAACCGTGAGTTCATCATAAATCCCCGGCTCATCCGCCATCGCCTCCGAAAGCGCCACCCCACTCGCCACCC
>JAGQQC010000065.1 GCA_020426395.1 Planctomycetaceae bacterium | reverse complement strand
CAGAGGAATAACCACGATGCAGATTAAACTTGATTACGGCAAGACTGGCATGCTTGTCGAAGTACCGGAGGCAAACATCGTCGGTCCGTTATCCCTCAAACCGGCAGAGCCCATTGAGGATACCGCTGCCGCCGTGCAAGAAGTATTGAATAAGCCCACGGGCACTAAACCGCTGAGAGAACTCGCCACAGGGAAAACATCAGTCTGTATTTTGATTTGTGATATTACCCGACCAGTTCCCAACCAAATTATTCTGGAGCAGGTTTTACCGGAACTCGAATCCGCCGGGATTCAACGAGAACAGATCACGATCCTCATCGCGACTGGTTTGCATCGCCCCAATGAAGGGGAGGAATTGATTGAACTCGTAGGGGAAGAAATCGCAAACAACTACCGTGTGGAAAATCATTTTGGCAAAAATCTCGATGAGCATACATTCCTGGGAGATTCGACGCGCGGTGTCCCGGCGTGGATCGATACCCGCTATGTCACCGCCGATCTCAAAATTACGATTGGTCTCATCGAGCCGCACTTAATGGCGGGTTATTCCGGAGGTCGCAAGTTGATCTGCCCCGGCATCGCGGCACTGGAAACCGTGAAAGTCTGGCACAGCCCCCGCTTCATTGAACACCCTAATGCGGATTGTGGAATCCTGGAAGGAAACCCCGTTCACGAGGAAAACACCGAGATCGCCAAGATGGCCGGGTGTGATTTTATTGTCAACGTGACACTTGATGAACAACGCCGGGTCACGAAAGTTGTCGGCGGGGATATGGAAGCCGCCTTTATGGAAGGGGTCCGGTTTCTGGAACAATTCGTCAAGGCGGAAGTCAATGGCGAATGCGATGTCGTGCTCACTAGCTCCGCCGGATATCCACTCGATGATACGTTCTATCAATCCATCAAGGGCTTGACCGGGGTCCTGCCGATTGTGAAGGAAGGGGGCCGGATTATCATCGTGGCGAAAATCGGGGAAGGGATCGGCTCTCCAGAGTTTCAGCAACTCTTCACCGACAATGAAAACCTCGACACGTTTATGGACCGGATCACGAACACCGATTACTTCGTGATGGATCAATGGCAACTGGAAGAACTGGCCAAGGTTTGCCGAAAAGCGAACGTCACCTACGTGACGGAAGGTTTAACAGCGGAAGAGTTAACAGGCCTATTCGTCGATTCCGCTCCTTCCGTAGAAGTAGCTATCGCAGCAGCCCTCAAAGAACATGGCCCCGATGCCCGGATTGCCGTCATCCCCAAGGGGCCTTACGTCTTGCCGGTGCTGAATTGATTAGTTCAGGAACTGCTTCAGAATCTCGGGAAGTTGGGCCGTGAATTGACTGCGAGCGAATATAGCTGCGCATCCCAACTCCTGGGCTTGCTGGAACTTCTCTTTTTCCACATGGGGCCCAAAGGCGACCGTGTGCGATTTCAACTCGTCTGAAGCCGTTCCGAGCAAGGCTTCCAGGTTGAGCCCGGGCGTGGTCAGGTCGAGTACCATACCGGCAATATCGTCTTGCTCTTTGAGGACCGATTCTGCTTTCGCTCCGCTCATGACACTTTCGCAGACGAATCCTAACATTTGTGCGGTACCGCTGACCTTGCTGGTAAAAAACAGGTCGCTGCAGACAATCAGGTAGCGGGCCATCGAATTCAGTTCGCTTTCTAGCTTGAAGTGATCCGGATGAGAAACGGGGTGGTTTCCGTCGAGTTTTAGGGAGAATTAGCTGCTTTCGCAACCGGGAAGCGATCTAGCAGCGTCAGAAGGAGAAAAATCAGGATTGAGTTTTTGGTTCGAGAGGTGATTCCCCTTCCAGATTGTGGTAAAAAGGAGCCCATTCCTATTTCTTAATCACGTCTTCCTCCATTCTGAATCAAGTCGCTTGACGGCCTGAAATGGTCGTAGCCGGTCTGGATATACCGCCTACGAAGACGCTCGACCCCCTCTGCACATATAAGGCGCTGACATGCTTAGCACAATCGATCTGGTCATTCTGATAGGCTACCTCGGTACGATGGTTGGCTTCGGATTCTGGTTTGCCCGGAAAAGTTCCAGCACCGAAGAATTCATGGCTGCCGGTCGATCGTTACCTGGTTGGGCCGTCGGTCTGTCGATTTTTGGAACGTTCGTCAGCTCTATCTCGTTCCTGGCCAACCCGGGGAAATCGTTTGGAGGAAACTGGAGTCCGTTTGTCTTCGGACTCTCGCTACCAATTGCGGCCTTCATTGCGACGAAGTGGTTTGTTCCTTTTTACCGGAAATCGGGAGAAGTTTCGGCCTACTCTCATCTGGAGCATCGATTTGGTGTCTGGGCTCGTTTGTATGTGGGGATTTGTTTTCTGGCACTCCAGATTGTCCGCATCGGCGTCATTATGATGCTGGCGGCGACCCCCATTCGTTTGATGACCGGCTGGGATATGTCCACCATTGTTATCGTGATTGGAATCCTCGTTACGGTCTACACCATTCTGGGAGGGATCGAAGCTGTTATCTGGACCGACGTGGTTCAAAGCGTGGTACTGACGGGTGGGGCTCTCTTGTGCATAGCTATCATCATCTTTGATATGCCGGAGGGAGTCGGACAGATTTTCGAAATCGCCGCGAATGCCGAAGCCGATGGTAAAACCATCAATAAGTTTTCACTCGGTTCGTTCTCACCGGCAGTCTTCGTCAGCACTCCGACCTTTTGGATTACTTTGCTGTATGGATTATTCATCAACCTGAATAACTTCGGTATCGAGCAGACGACGGTTCAGCGATATGCCACCGCAAAGACCGATAAAGATGCTACATGGAGTGTCTGGCTGGGAGCCTGGTTGTTCATCCCTACTTCAGCGATGCTGTTCTTCATTGGTACGGCACTCTATTCTTACTCTCAGGCTGTCCCCAGTTTTCTGGAAGAAGCGACGGCCAACATTCGTGCATTTGACGAGAGTATTGGAGAAGAGGTTGACGATGATCAAGTACTTAAAAATGATGAAATGTTCCCCGCATTCATTGCTTACAGGGTCCCTGTCGGGATCAAAGGGATTCTGATCGCGGCCATCTTTGCAGCGGCCATGAGTAGCGTTGATAGTAGCCTGAACAGCTCCTCCACATTGATTTTGACAGACTATTACAAGCGATTTATCAATCCGGAAGCAGATGAACGTTCCTCGATGAAAGTGCTGTACGGCTCAACGCTTGTATTTGGATTAGTCGGTACTGCTCTGGGGTTGGTCCTAATGGGACATGACTCCATTCTCGACATCTGGTGGACGATTGCTGGTATTCTGTCCGGAGGTATGTTAGGGCTGTTTCTATTGGGGCTGATATCAAAACGAGTTGGAAACCCCGCAGCCATCATTGCCCTCTTACTGGGTATGATTGCTCTGGCCTGGATGGCCGTCGCCAGTGTATTTGATTCGCTCGATAAAGCTGCCAACGATCCGAACGCATCCTCCCCCTTCGAATTCATGCGTGGTTTCCTGGAAGCCTTCCGGGCTGTTGACACCGACCTGAACGGGCTTCTGGCGATAGTCGTGGGAACCTTGACGATTGTATTGAGCGGAATGTTGCTGGGACTCATCTTCAAGAAACCCCTGCCACTTGAACCGACAAACAGTAGTAAAACGTAAACATCCAGGAACACTGTTCCTTGAAATACTCAAAATCTGATCGAAACGGAATCCGTGGACCACGACAGGGAATTTGTCGTCATAACAAGCACAAAGAGAAAAGATGAGCGAATCGAAACTGCCCAAACCCTTAAGTGGTATTATTCCTCCGATGATCACCCCACTCGCAGACCGGGATACCGTGGATGTCGAAGGTCTTGAACGACTGGTAGAACACATCCTGGCTGGGGGAGTACATGGTCTGTTCGTGTTGGGAACAACGGGGGAAGCCCCCAGTCTCAGTTACCAGTTACGTCAGGAAGTACTTGAACGGACCTGTAAGCTGGTGAATGGCCGAGTGCCTGTCATTGTCGGTATCACAGATACCTCTTATGTCGAATCGGTCAACCTGGCAGAGTTTGCCGCTGATTGCGGTGCCGATGCCTGCGTGCTCGCCGGTCCTTATTATTTTCCGGCCGGACAACCGGAATTGCTGGAATACGTTTCGCATATTGCTGGCGAACTTCCGCTTCCGCTTTATCTGTACAACATGCCCAGTCTGACCAAAGTCACCTTCGACCCCAACATGGTCAAACAGGCACTCGACATCCCAAATGTGATTGGTCTCAAAGATAGTTCGGGGAACATGATCTACCTGCATGAGATCATCCAGATCTGCAAAGACCGCCCCGACTTCACCTTGCTCGTTGGACCGGAACAACTTCTGGCCGAGTCTGTCTTGCTGGGTGGTCATGGAGGCATTAACGGAGGAGCCAACCTGGCACCGAAGTTGTATGTCGATCTCTATAACGCTGCCAAAGCAGAAGACATGGTCACCGTGCGAAAACTGCATGATCAGGTGATGCAACTGGCGATGTCGATCTACACGGTCGGAAAACATGGCTCGACTTACCTCAAAGGGCTGAAATGTGCCCTTTCGTGCAGCGGTATTTGTAGTGACGTGCTGGCTGAACCGTTCACGAATTTCAAACCAGCGGAACGGGCACAAGTTCAGGCAGCTCTTGAAAAGCTGGGATTGCTACAGAACAAAGCATCCTGCTGAATTTCCTGACCCGTAAATCTTGATTGAAACGCCTTTCGTTTCAATCGGTAAACTCTCAGGTTAGGCCGTACTGTATACGCCCTAAACTTGTTGACAGCCCTGAAGGGGGTGGTAGAATCGAGTTGCTGAAAAAACTTTCCATGTTTGTTCAGGCAACGAGGCTCCTATCTCCCCCCTTAATTTTTTGCCCGAGGTAACTGGGTGGCTGTTATGGGTACAACCTACTTTCGACGTTACCGGATGGAAATTGATCTTTCCTCTGTGACGATCAATGAACCCACGCTTCCCGAAGAATACCGCTGGGTCGAATGGAGCCCAGAAGTTCTGGAACGACATGCTCTCGTCAAACACGAGAGCTTCTCCAACGAACTCGATTCAATCGTCTTCCCCTGTCTCGGGGACATAACCGGTTGCCGTCGGTTAATGGAAGACATTTCTCACCAAAAGAATTTCGTTCCAGCCGCGACCTGGCTGATCATGTCACGGCCCCATCAGGAATTCTTCGGACTCGATTGCGGAACGATTCAAGGGATCGTGCAATCCTCGAACCTGGGAGCCATCCAGAACGTCGGGGTCATTCCGGAACATCGGGGACAAGGTCTCGGCCGCGCGTTGGTTTGTAAATCGCTGCTTGGATTCCAATCCCTGGGCATTCGCCGCGTCTACCTCGAAGTAACAGCCCAGAACCGCAGCGCCGTCGAACTCTACCACCGCATCGGCTTCCGCATCCTCCGCACACTCTACAAAGCGGTCGAAACCTTACCGGCAGAAGTCTGAATCAATCACGACCCACAGGACGTTTTTTGTTCGACGGTTCAGGAAAGTGCATTTCTGGCCGCTCGTATTTAGCTTCAGGCAGGGGATAATGCACGTTGATGCAGATGTCATCCAACTCCTGTCCGTAGTACAAAGAATGCTGCCCGTCACTATCTATTCCATCTGCCCCTATCGAGTAAAGCAGGAAACCGCGATCATTTCTTTTATATTGAAGAGGCTTGTTGTTATAAGGATCCCAAAAATCGTGGGACGGAAGAGTCGGCACCAGTTCCTCCAAGCTTTGAGGATAATCGCCCTCTTGCAGACGATGGCGTTCCAGCTTGATTGCCAGTTTTAGCAACCTCAGATAAGTTCTGCTGTCAATTTCTTGTCGAAACATATAATCCAATTTTTGCCATGGTCCGCACAAACCATACATGGCATCACCAAAGCGGATAGAGAATTCCTTTCGCGAGAGGGAAATGTCATATTTTATATACTCGATCACTTCCAGCGTTTCATAGTTCTGCTCAATTTGTTCACCGTTCCGACTGTAAAACTCTTCAATGGGTGCAAACGACTTGGTCTTTTCCGCTTCTTTTAAGGCGGATACTCGTAGATCAATATTATGCTGTAGCTGCTTGAACACAACATCCCAGTCGATGCGAAACAGGGATTTCACCGACCCTACTGTATATTCATTGCGAAATGTCGAAGAGGAATTATTGAAATAAGGGCGATACAAAGCTTGAGTTACTTGATCCAGGACAAAAATGCGTGTGCTCTTATCATATACTTCCGAAAGTGAGGGAAACTCTTCCAAAGACTCGATTATCTTTTCGCATCGATCCAGATCCTCAGGAGTATTAAAACCAGCCTCAATTAAGGCTCGATAAAAGTGTCGAAGATTTCGGATATGCGAGTGGCAAAACGACCAAATCAACTGGTCAGGTTCCTTTGAAAGATAAAATGTCAGTTTTGCGACAGCTTGAAAATGTTGCAGTGCCTCCTCTTTTCGGCCTTCATCAAGAGCCCGCATGCCACGCACCTGCACAGCATCGATCACGAATCGTAATTGCAATGGAATTTGCGATGGGCCATATTCGACCGCCTTATCACTCAACGCTTCCGACTCACCATGAATAAAAGGATTGTAGTATTCCGATTTTTCCGCAGCGAGAAGAACCATATCCAATACCTGTCGATTATGATCGAGCCAGTTGGCCACATCTGGATAGGTTTCTGATGACCAAGGGTGCGAATGTGCGAATTCACATTCGACATCAAACCTGTGTTCAATCTCGTTAATACAATCCTGACGACGGTCCATTTCTTCAGGCGTAATATTTGGATCGTTAATTGGGTATTCAGCAAGATAGTCAGCAGTTAGTTTTTCTCCGAAATGCCCTGCAGGAACGAATTTCTTTCGATAAGTTGGCTTCTCTAAACAACCAATCTCTGCATAATACGCATTCTCTAACTGCTCGCTTGTAAACTCAGGTGACAGCGCCTGCGATAATAGAACAATCGCGTTGTTCTCTGGGGTGATTCCTATTTTATTCTGCTTGTTGATTGCTACAGCATAATCGACTGTGCCATCTTTTCGAAGCGGCTCTGTAATATACGTTGTTTCCGGACTGACATACAGAGGTTTTTGCGTAGCGGCATAGTAGAGGATGCGGCCACAGAACAGAGAAAACAGAGCCAGCAGGAAGAATAGAATTCGTTTCCTCCAGCTCATTCTTTTTTTGGGAGAAGATTCGATCATAAACGAATAAATCTCTTTTCAGAAGGTCTTTGTTCAACCTGATCATGCCCGCATACTACCATAACCCACACGAATACATCCTCTTATTCCGCAATCGCCGGTTTTCGTTTCAATTCGACTTGAATTACAACGTCGTCAAACGTTCCTACGCTGAGCTTTCCATCCACGATTCCGCGAGGGCCACTTCTGGTCCCATCGTCGTCGATAAGATCCGGACCGATACTATACAGTATGTATCCGTTGTCCTCATGTTTATAAACCAATGGTTCTCCGGAAAAGTAGTCGATAAATGTTTTCGCGGGAAGCACGTCCGATAGGGGATCGAGGTTATCAGGGAAAGCTCCTTCACGGAGGCGATACTTTTCCAGTTCCAGGGCAATCTGTAGCAACTGACGTCTGGATTCTCCGCGTCCCCAGGCATTCTCCGCCGCAGATGTTCCAGCCATAAAAAGACCGAGTAAAATATCACCATAAAGATCGGTCGAATATTCACGACTGAGGTATCCCCAGAAGAGCATTTCAAAGGGATGGGAAAACTCTGGCAGCAAACTCTCCTCAAAAGCCTCCGCCGACTTGATCCGCTCGGCATAGTTTTCATTTTTCAAGGTGTCGATGAAACCATCAAAGCTTTCATTGGTTTTTCGAAGTAACTGATTGATGTCAATCACCGCCGGAACATTCAGCTGCTTCAGTACTTTAGGTTCCTCCTCGTTTTCCATGAGGAGGTAGGTGATTTGAATCATGGAATCAATTATTGAAAGCCGTTCACTGAAGTCGATGACTTCAATCATCGTCGGCGACTGAGGAAGCCGCTCCAGCTCCTGCTGATAGAATTCAATTTGCTCCACTGTCAATTTTCCGGAACTGAGAAGTATTTCCTCTCCATATGCAGCAAACGCTTCATGTGCAATCCCAACGAAATGACCCATCTTTTCTTTCTCGGATAATAAATGCATTGCCAATCGATGCAGATCCAACAAATCGCGAAGTGCCGCATCCACTCGACCTTCCTGCATGGCAAGCGTTGCTCGGGCCAACAGTAACCGGGCAATAACACGACTGTACTGCTGCACTGGAAGCTGTCTGGCGATCAATCTACCCTGAGAGGTGTCAACAGGCAAAATGGAGGGAACAAAAAATCGCTCACGAGCCAGACCTTCATGCACCAGATCAAGCGGGATTTCATTCTGAGTGATCCAGTCAGCCAGATCCGGAAACTCCTCTCGCGACCACATTCGTTCGCCGGCCTTACCCTGATGTTCTTCGAATTGCTCAATGGCCTCTGTAACAGAGTCGAGAACTGTCGCCTCGTACTCATCCATTGAAATCAGATAATTTCCTTCCTCAGGAGGAACAGACATTCCCAATCGAGCAAAAAAATCCGGTCGGTCAGGTTTCTCAATATATTGTGGCCCGAAAGCCTGCATCAACGGGACCGCGGCATTATTCTCCGGAGTAACTCCTTCGCTTTTGATCTGATCGAGCGCGGTAACATAATCGAGCGTCTCCGCATCAATGAGCGGTTCATCCAGATACGTGGTCTCTTTGGAGACAATGACCTCCTGACCCAGGTAGTGATAGTACATCGTCCGAAACTTGACGAAGAGAACCACGGCGAGGATCAGAAAGAAGGGGTAGCGTACCCAGCGTGATTTGAAGAAGCGTTTGACCATCGAGAATTCCGTCTATTTTTCTTCTTTACGAAAGAAGTTAATGTCACCATTTTGAATTTCATATGAGCAACCCTAACCCTCGGTAAAACTTCTCACCACGCTATCTAATTTTTCACCGCCAGATAATCGCCCCTTCCATCTTCGTGAAGAGACTCCGTGAATAATCTCGTTTCCCCAGAAATGCTAACGAGACTCTTCTTTGGAACAGGCTAGTTGGCGATTAACTGGGTTGGTGAGAGGAATGCGGCCACCAGGGAGATCACGAGTCGATATAACAAATAAAACATGATCTGATTTCTATGTTGAATTTGTGCCGAATGCTTTCCGGGAATAAGCGCATTAGTCGTCGGATATTTCGATTTGTGGGTGATCGGTCCCAAATTTTATTACGGTATCTTCAGTGACTCCACTGTCCGTAATACTAAGCGACTCCAGAGAACCCATTTCTCCCAGCTTGATTAATTGTTCATCAGTGAGAGGGACATGATCGAGCAGCAGCGCATGTAAGTTTGGCATCTTGCTCAGAACTTCAATGCTGCTTGAAGTTAGTTCGTTTCGGCTGAGATCAAGGGAGACTAATTGCCGAAGCTTGCCAATCTGATCCAATTGTGCTTCAGTCAGCTTCGTTTGTGTCAGGTTCAAACTTTTCACATTTTGAACGCGATTCAATAGGGTAAAATCGATCTTGGAAAGTGAAGCGAGAGTGAAGTCCAGTTTGAAACCGGTCTCCAAAGCCTGCATTCTGGAGACTAACTCTGCAAGCTCCTCCGGGCTCACCTCCTGGGCACTCAAATCGACCTTGTAATAACGTTTGTAAATATCATCCGTCCCTCGCTGACTGACATAAGATCGCAGTAACCAGTATTCGGCAGTGGAGACTTCGTGAACACTCCCTCCCAATTGTGATACATAGCGATGCACGGCATATCGTCGATAGTATTCACGTCCCATGGCACCGACAAACACGACCACGAGCAGCATGAGTATCAGGGACGGGAAAAACAGGGACGAATAACGCCAGCGCTGAAATCGTGTGAGTTCAGCAGGATCATCGGGGGCAACATCATTCATCAACTTATTCTCCGCAACTGGTCATGATGCGAATATGTTCTGCCATTTCCGGATTGGTTTCCTGGAAGTCACTACGAAAATGGACACCACGGCTTTCAGTACGTTTACGGGCCGAGATGGTCAGTAACTGAGCTACGAGTAGCAAGTTCTGTAGTTCCCACCCAGAGGGAGAGGTAAACTCCCTGAGTGACACGTATCGATCCCAGAAAGCAAGCTGATTCGTTGCTTCTTTCAAACCTGCCTCATCCCGGGTGATCCCCGCTTTTCGCCACATCAAGCTGATGAGAGCATTCTGCACGTCAACCAGATTCAAATTGTCTTCATGCGGAACAACGTCGGCCCACTCGGATAGTACTGGTGGCGCGGCGAAAGAATCTCGTTGATCGCTCGCCGCTTGCGAGGCTCCTCGTCCGGCACGAAGCCCAAAGACGAGACCTTCCAGCAAGCTGTTTGAGCCCAGACGATTGGCGCCATGCAGCCCACTGGAGGTAACTTCGCCCGCCGCCCATAAACCGGGCAGAGTCGTTTTACCGGTCGCATCGACTGTCACTCCTCCGATCATGTAGTGCGCCCCGGGACGAACAGGAATGCGGTCCCGATGGATATCGATTCCAAATTTCAAGCAGACCTGGCCGATATGGGGAAAACGTTCGTCGATCAATGCGGCGGGGAGGTGCGTTAAATCCAAATAGGCACAGGGATGATCCGTTTTCTCCATCTGGGCCGTGATCGAGCGACTGACGATATCCCGCGGTGCTAACTCCATCTGGGGATCATAATCCTGCATAAATCGATAACCATTACAATCCACCAGATGCGCGCCTTCTCCCCGAACGGCTTCGGAGATGAGGTGTCGAGAACCTCCGGCGATATAGAGGACCGTTGGATGGAACTGCATTAATTCCATATCCCGCATTTCCGCTCCTGCACGGAACGCTATTGCGTGGCCATCTCCAGTCGCGATGGCCGGATTCGTCGTTTCCCGGTAAAGCTGTCCGGCTCCACCTGTGGCGAGAATCGTTTGTTTGGCCCAGACAAATGTTTTTCCATGATTCGGATTCCAGACAATCGCCCCCCGACAAACGCCCGCATGAGTCAACAGGTCAATCGTGTAGGTTTTCTCCCAAACTTGTAGATGCTTCTGCTCTTCGCGCCGACGGACCTGGAGATGCATGGCTCGCATAATTTCCTTACCAGTCGCATCTCCCAACGCATGTGCTACGCGAGCGTGGCTGTGCCCTCCTTCTTGAGTGAGAGCGATATCTCCAGATTGAGTTGTGTCGAACTGCGTACCCAACTGGGCAAGTTCACGGATTCGGATAGGCGCTTCTTCCACCACCATCCGGACAACCTCGTCGTCACACAATCCTTTTCCGGCGGAAATCGTGTCGGAAACATGGTTCGCAAAATCATCGAGTGGATCGAGTACTCCGGCGATTCCTCCTTGTGCATAAACACTATTGGAAAGCCCGAGCGAATCTTTCGTGACGACCACCGTCTGTAGTTGCGGGTCGATTTCTAGAGCCGCTCGAATACCGGCGATCCCTCCTCCGATGATCAAGACATCGGTAAACATATGCGGGACCCGTTTAGGATCGAACCGCGTGAGATAACGACGATGCGGAGTAAATTGAAGTTGCGGAAAAGACATCGTGCCACCACGTTCTGCAAGAAGTCTCAAAGGACAGGTTTCAAAAGTTATCTGCTAAGCATAACCTCGTCACCCGTTTCAAACAATTTCCAGTGTGGAATCTCTACTTAGAGTGAGCTTCTTTCAGGCAAACAGGTTCAGCTTAAAGAGGCATTTCGATTGTGGAATACCACGTAATTCGATTAGTAGAAGTCCCAGAATGAGGTAGTCGACACTACCTCAAATGGTCATTGCACTGAAACCACCATCGACAACCAGATTATGTCCGGTCAGAAAACTGCCGGCGCTCGGAGCGGCGAGCAGCAAAATCGCTCCAGCTAATTCTTCTGGTGAACCGAAGCGTTGCATGGGGGTATGCGTCATGATGCTGTTGACACGATCTTCCGTAAGCACTTTTCGATTTTGCTCCGCAGGGAAGAAGCCGGGAGAAATCGCGTTCACCCGAATTCCATTCGTCGCCCATTCACGGGCGAGATTTTGTGTCAGATTCAGAACTGCCGCCTTGGAAGCGGAGTAAGTGAACACACGGGAAAGGGGAATCATCGCGCTGAGCGAAGCGACGTTAATGATGGAACCTTGCGTCCCCTTTTCCAGCATATATTTTGCAAAAACCTGGCAGGCAACCCGCACTCCGCGCAGGTTGATATTCATTATGCGATCCCATTCTTCGTCCTCGATTTCGAGGAAGGGGGTCGGTGAGTTCACTCCTGCTCCATTCACCAGAATGTTGCATTCACGACCATTCGCTTCGAGATGAACCACCAGTTTTTCGAGGTCTGCTTTCGAGGTTGCATCGGCGGCAAAGAATTCACCTTGCCCTCCTGTAGATTTGATGCGGGACAGCACTTCCTCTCCGTTGGCCGCATTTCGACCGACGATTACCGTATGCGCGCCTGCGGAAGCAAGCGCCTCAGCGATAGCTCCTCCAAGAACCCCCGTTCCGCCGATTACAATTGCGGTTTGTCCATCCAGTCCGAACAGGTTTTGCAAATAGCTGGCTGAGGTCATCAGTAGGTCAGGTTCTTTCTCTGAATTTTGTATGATCAGGAATCTTGAGTTTCTTCCAGCGTTGAATCGTCCTCAAGGTTGTCCCAGTATCTAACGCGAGGATGGCCGTGGGTACACAGAAAAAAGACTGCTACGGCTGCATAGATAAAAAGGCCTTCGAAGCAGAGTGATTTCAGGATTTCCCAGTAATTCTCATTCCCGTCCAACAACTGGAGAACGAATCTGATTCCCAAATAAAGTACGAAGAAGGAACTTGTCGATTGAAGATATAATCTTAGTGTCAGTTTTTCTTGTTTGACTTCGTTATCAGGCTTGGTTGGATCGGCGTTTGAGCTCAACTTTCTCTCGCCTCAATTAAAATCCTATCCGATAAACTCCAGTTCAACCGGATTCGGAATAATCCCCGCTTCGTATCCTTTTTGCAGTAACAGCTTGACTGCCTCGCGGCCTTTGTCACCGAAATCGACGGTGTAATCGTTAACATACATGCCAACGAACTTGTCCGCCTTGGCATCATCCAGGTCGCGACCATATTTCTGGGCGTGGGCTAATGCTTCTTTACGGTGATCCAAACCGTAAATGATGCTCTGTTTCAAATACTCGGTGACTTCTTCCATCACTTCCTGGCCGAGATCCTTCCGAATCGCATTCGCTCCGAGTGGAAGTGGCAGACCGTTTGTTTCCTTGTACCACCACTCACCGAGGTCGACGATCAGTTTGAGACCCTGATCGGCGTAGGTTAACTGACCCTCATGAATGATAAGTCCGGCATCGACTTCGCCCCGTTCAACAATATTGAGAATCTCGTCAAAGGGGTGAACTTCGTATTCGAAGGTATCCCCCAATAGAAGTTTGAGTGCCAGGAAAGCCGTCGTCATTGTTCCGGGCACGGCGATTTTTTTGCCTTTAAGTTCCTCAATCGCGCACTCTTCCTTTGCAACGACCATGGGACCATAGTTGTCCCCAATGCTGGCCCCACAAGAACAAAGGGCGTAGGTGTCGGTCATATAGGCGTAACCGTGCAGACTGACGGCCGTCAGTTCCAGTTCCCCCTTGAGAGCTCGCTGGTTGAGCGATTCAATGTCCTGAAGTTCATGGGTAAACCGGTATTTGCCGGTTTCGATTTTGTCGTTCGCCAGCGCATGAAACATGAAGGCATCGTCGGGGTCGGGACTGTGTCCAATTCGAATTAAAACTTTTTCGTCGGTCATCATCGCGTTCGCTTACCTGTCGATTTATCGTAAAGTGATTGGCAGACGCCAATTAGATAGATTAGAAGCTTCTCAAAAAACCGCAGAGAGATCAGGCCGGGTGCGGTCGTCAGTCCACGGACTCTACTATATACTGTCAGCCGGATTGATCCGGACAAACCGGCAGCCGGAAATTGAGATCCCGGAAAAGACACAGACTAACGTGCGACCGTGAACACCGCAACCACCACTCCCCGTGCCTCCGGGACCGGAACAGGTTTCGCGACTGTTCCCTCCCTGCCAAAACCGGATTTCCCTGTTCTTATTAACCCATTTACTACAAAAAACTCGCATGATTTTGCTTACCGCTCAGGATCTGGTCCGGCAATTTGATACTGAGCCGGTATTGAACAAGATCTCCTTCGACATCGCCTCGGGAGACAAAATCGGTCTCGTTGGCCCGAACGGGGCGGGAAAATCAACGTTACTCCGGATCCTGCTCCGCATTGACGATCCTGATTCCGGCAATATTGAACAGGCATCCTCTCTAGAGATCGCCATGCTGGAGCAGGAAGCCCATTTTTCTGCTGGCCGAACATTACTCGAAGAAGCAAAATCGGGACTGGCTCACCTGTATGAGCTGCAAGAAGAATCTGTCCGTGTCGCGGAGGAGATGGCTTCGACAACCGAGGAATCAAAACTGGATCGACTGCACACTCGATTCGATTATCTACAGCACGAACTGGATCGACTGAATGCGTACAATATCGATCATCGTGTCGATGAAATCCTCCAGGGGCTGGGGTTTGATGAGCAGGATTATGACCGCCAATTGAGCACCTTCAGCGGTGGTCAGCAAAACCGAGTCCTGCTCGCGCGGTTACTTTTGCGGGCTCCCGATTTGATGGTACTCGATGAACCGACGAACCATCTCGACATTGAAGCAACCGAGTGGCTGGAATCGTATCTGTCGAATATGAACGGTACGTTACTCCTCGTCAGTCACGACCGGTACTTTCTGGATCGCGTCACCAACCGAACTTT
>JAGQQC010000659.1 GCA_020426395.1 Planctomycetaceae bacterium | reverse complement strand
GATCAGAACCTGATACCATCCCCAGCCGTCATTGACGCCAGCATGGATTCGCTGGTGATCGCTTTCTACCTGCTTACTCTGACAGGGATGGTCAGATGAAGTTTTGCCTGTTTGTCGTTCTCGCTGCTTGCGCGCTAAGTCATTTCGGATTTACAGCCGAAAAACCGGTTGTGCTAGAGCCTTCTTATAAGCACGATATTCTCGTCACCCAACCCCAGGAGACGATGCGCTACTTCCGGGCGTATACGGTCAGTTTTGACTCGAATGACGACGATGGGGGAGATGGTACGCCGGATCGCAAAGCAATTCCGGAGTGGGTTGCGTATGAACTTCGTCGTTTTACCGGTCCGATTCCAGAGCACAATCGCCCAGAATGGTTTACAGATCCCTTATTATTTCAACGGCGAGAGGCAGCCGATTCGGAGTCGTATCATTTTTCCGAAGTCTTTCGGCGCCAGCATCCAAACAGCCGGCAACTGGGGTACGACCGGGGACATCTTTGCATGAAACATCATGCCGCCCGGCTGGGTACTGCTGCTGACTGGAATACTCACACGACGCTCAACTGCATTCCGCAGCGAAGCATTCTGAATCAGGGAGCCTGGCTTGATCTGGAGCAGAAGTGTGCGGAGTGGGCCGACGACTATGGGCGCATCTGGATTATCACCGGTCCGATTATTTATGGAAAAGAACCTCGCAACTGGCTGGGAGAACCGGGGGAAGTTCCCGTCGCCATACCGGATGCGGTCTTCAAAATCGTCTATAAACCTTCCAATAATAAGTCGGTTGATGTGCTCGCTTTTATTTACCCACAAGAAACCCCTCGGCTCAGGGGAGGGTATGATCATCGGCCGTATCTGACAAATATTCGCACGATTGAGCATTTCACCGGGCTAAAGTTCTTTACGCGCCTCTCTCAAAAACATCAGGAATATCTGAAGGTGAGAACTGCCACGGAACTCTGGCCGACACGGGCTGAAATGGCCCAGCAACCGAGGCGACGACCAGAATAAATCGTCTGTGTGAACCGAGGCGGGCTTCAAAGTACGGGAAATGTATAGCGCAGGTTGTCTTGTCTATTTTCCGGCTCAAAGCCCGGTTATTGCTGCGAGTGGAGCATAAAATTAAGGGGTCAGGGAAACTTTTCCGCCTGGATTTTTCGTGAACTCAGCTTTCCCCAGAAATTTTGTTTGTAATTTACACCGGACGGTTGACGATCCGAATTCCCGGTCGTATTATGCCTCTCCCCCTGAGCGGAATGCGGGCACCGTTCGCAAGGATGTCCAGAATCGATTCTGGATAACCCGAAACATCTCAGGGAGTTAGCTCTCTCAGTCGGCTGCAAGTAGTTTTTCTAACTGGCATAGACTGCGCGAGTTCGATCCTGAAAGGCCTTTGGTCTGCGGGATCACCGATCTTCGGATCACACGTTCTTTGACAATTTGGTTAGTGAACTCCAACGTAAACGAATTTGAGTAAATATTCGAATAACGTCGGGATGTCTG
>JAGQQC010000658.1 GCA_020426395.1 Planctomycetaceae bacterium | reverse complement strand
GGGAAACATTCGCTCGCTGAAATCTAAAAGCTGGGTAGGCTGCAACAAACGGTCAAAGCTCCTCCGTTCACTGATCTTGACGTAAATTACCCTCCCGCGTACCGTTCGCGCCCTTATGTCTGAATTCAAAATTTCTCCGGGAGGAATATAGAAACGTGACCGCTAGCAGGACAGTTTTGCTCGTCATTTTGTGGGGAATACTCTGGATTGGGTTCTCCTGCCTGCATGCCGCACCTCAAGATGCTCCCACCTCGCCGGAAAGCCTCTCCCCGCTTCCGCCAAACGCACAACAAGAAAGAACCGGGTTTCAGATGGTCCTTCTTCAAGATGGGACTGTGATGGAAGGGCAAGTTGTGCAAGCGAATGGTTTGGTTCAGGTCAAAAACGGGGCCGTCATCCGCTCCTTCGCTCCTCATGAAATTCGCCTCATCGGAAAAGACTTACGTGATGTTTATGACCGACTGAGTCATGAGCTTCCGAAAGATTCATCCAACTCTCGCATGGCACTCGCCTATTGGTGCAGGAAACAAAACCTTCAGGCGGAGATGATCAACGAACTTCGTCTTGTTTTAACCCTCGACCCGGAAAACGCGAATGCAAAATCACTGTTGCAGGAGGCGATGGATAACCCGGATAAAAGTCACGGAATTGTAATCGTCGATATCACCGCCAAAAATACCTCACTGACCTTCAAAGGGAAACGGTTCGAAACTTTGGGAGGGCTTCCAGCTCCTCTGGCACGAGAATTCACACGAGGTGTGCAACCCATCATCAAAAAGAAATGTGGTTCATTAAGTTGTCACGGTGGCGAACAGAATCACGGTTTCCGCCTGGAAAATAGCGTGGCCGCGGGGCATGTCAGTCGAGAGGCAACCGAGCAGAATTTTCAGGCCATCGTCTCCCAATTGAATCTAAAAAAACCGGTGGAAAGCCCACTCTTCACGATCGGTCGTGCACCACACGCCGATATGAAAGAACCACTATTCGGAAACGATCGCGTTAGCCTTCCCCAGTTGCAGCGTATTTATGAATGGATTGTCTCAGCCCGTCCTCACCTGGAAAAAGTCCAGGCTGAACTACAAAAGGAACAAACATCTTCGACCAATGCCCCCGGACTACTGGCGAGTGGTCAGTTGGATGAAAACCACTCTCAAGACTCGGCCCAAGCCTCAGAAGAAATCGCGCGTCAGCAGAACCGGCTGGAGCAGGTCAACTCGGAATTCCCCAGTGGGCAGATTCAGCAACAGGTTGACACTCTCCAGGAAGAAGGCTTCAATAAGGAACTGGTGGACGAGTTGCTCAATCATGTCAAAGCTGATCAATTCGATCCTGCCGTATTCAATCGCCGCTTCCGCAAGTGAAATGAGCCAGCTTACTCAACTGACGGTGAGCGACCATTCCCTGAGGAGCAACCCCGCTATGCCAATGCGGTATATTTTTCACGGTCACGTTCAAGGGGTTGGATTCCGTTACACAACGCGGCAGATTGCCCGTCGTTTCCCAGTGACCGGTTA
>JAGQQC010000657.1 GCA_020426395.1 Planctomycetaceae bacterium | reverse complement strand
ATCAGGTGCAAGAAATCAGTGTTTCCCAAGGTGAAGATGATCTCCTTCGCTGGTGGAAACCGGAGCTACTGGAACTGTGTTCTCGTTCATCGAAACTTGATCAGCGATTAACATCACCACAACTACGGAGGTCTTCTGGAGAAGTATTCATCAGCAGGATGGTTTTTCCGAACAATTCTCCGCGCATCAAAAAAGAGGTAACAGCCAGGTCGACTGTTACCTCTTGATTTATCAGTTCACTGAGGACGAACCTGCAGCAGAATGATTATTCAGCCGGAGCTGTATAAGGAGCCATACCAGCTTCGATCAATTCACCGAAGGTTTTGCCTTCGACAGCACTTTTCTCGGCAGCAGCTTTTGTTAAAGCTTCTTCGATTTTTTCTGCTTCTTCAACTTTTTTAGCTCCCAGAGCTTTACCAACGGCCACACCGTAGGGATTACGTTTTTTGTTATCTGGTTTGCCATCTTCTTTTTTACCATGACAGTTCAGACAACCGAGCATTTTAACTTGTTCATTGTCTTTGTAAGTCTTGGCCATCACAGTTTTGTATTTTGGACGAGCCTGAACTGTGTTGCTCTGAAACACGACGGTCATGGCAACCAGTAATCCAGCGACGAGACTCAGTGACAACATTTTGCGTGCTGTGCGCATCAATAAAACCTCCCGATCAGTTGATTTCATGAATTATGGAGATGTTAACAAGTGACGTCGTTCACAGTCAGTAGTCGATCTGCAGAAGAAAGTCCGGCGTCTAATTCAAAACATCGAAACTAAACTTCACAAGCCGAGAAATCTCAAACTTGTTCCGTCCGCTGAGATGTTCCGAAGATGTTTCATAGGTACAGGGTAGACAACACCTGGAACAGACATGAACAAGAGAGTACTCCCTGGTTTCATGTCTCAAAGTCACCATCCATAAGTACGCATTTATTAAAATGGCCCCCGAAAGCCATGTCAACTCACTAAACCTGCCAGTTTTGAATAAACACTCCGGGTACTGTGACTTTCGTATTTATTAGGGATTGCGTTCACTACCCTGTTATTGCACAGTAATACAAAAGAACCTCAAATTCTTGACCAATTTCACTTCAATTATCGCCCTCCCCTTTCCAGTCCAGTTGCCGTGATGTGAAATAGGGCAGCTTACGAAAACTTTAATCCCCAGTGGGAGCTGTCGTCCGTGGTTTTTAACAAACTCTTCATCCCAGTTATCTTGTTCTTTCTTCTGGGAAGTCCCTTCACTCAATCTACGAAAATCCAGGCTGCTGACCAGAATTCCGCGGGGAATGACAAACCAAATATCGTTTTGATTCTCTCAGACGACCAGGCGTGGACTGATTTCAGCTTCATGGGACACCCGGACATCCAAACTCCTCATCTGGGTGCACTCGCCAGGGAAAGTTATCTCTACACAGAAGGCTATGTGACGACCAGCCTCTGTCGCCCTTCTCTTGCCAGCTTGATCAGCGGGTATTATCCACACCAGCATGGCATTACTGGAAACGATCCTCCCAAAG
>JAGQQC010000656.1 GCA_020426395.1 Planctomycetaceae bacterium | reverse complement strand
TGACCGGCTTGAAGATCGTGGAAGTGGACTGGTCAAAACCAATCGAAGGGGGGCCTCCCTTCAGCAGAATTCCCGACACCGAACGTGTCCTGAAGGCAGACCTGGTCTTCCTTGCCCTCGGCTTTCTGGGACCCGAATCCCCCGTTGCCAAACAATTAGGCGTCGAATGTGATGACCGCTCCAACTACAAAGCGGATTATGGAAAATACGCGACTAATGTGGATGGTGTATTCGCCGCAGGCGACTGCCGACGGGGACAGTCACTGATCGTCTGGGCGATTAATGAAGGGCGTGGAGTCGCCCGAGAATGCGACCGTTATCTGATGGGTTCAACCCAGTTGCCAGGTTAATCGAATCTTCAACAGGTCTCTTGACCTTTGTCTGACATTCTTTGATGCTGGAGAGAAGCCCAACTTCTCTCCAGTTTTTTATTGGAACTTCGATCGATGAAGAAATACCACCACCGACATTTATTTTACGTCATGATCGCGTGCTTGACGTCCGCATCGGGGTTTCTTAATCAGATTTCCCTGGCGGAAGAGACCGTTCCGAAAATTCAAGTCGTCGCCCATAGGGGGCATCATACCCGGGCTCCGGAAAACACAATCCAGGCCATCCAGTCGGCAATTGATATCGGATGTGATTTTGTCGAGATTGATGTCCGTACCACCGCAGATGGAAAGCTCGTTTTGATGCACGATTCCAGTGTAGATCGGACGACGACCGGAACGGGAAAAATCTCAACGCTGTCACTGCAGGAAGTCCAACAACTCGACTCAGGTATCAAAAAAGATCCTGCCTATAAAGGAACGCTTGTCCCCACCTTTCGTGAGGCCTTAAGAACTAGCAAAGGAAAAATCGGGATTTATCTCGATCACAAAGATGCGGATGTCGAGCAGGTGGTTCCTCTGCTCAAAGAATTCGGAATGATTGAGAACACAATTGTCTACTGTGGATCGACTGATATTCTGAAAGCATACAAACAGCTCGCACCTGAAATTCGCCTGATGACGGGGCATCCGGAGACAGCGGAGGAACTCATAAATTTGATGGAGGACCTGCATCCGGAAACACTTGATGGAAACATCCGTGATTGGACTGCTCCCCAAGCGGAATTAGCTCGAAAACTGGGTGCAGAACTGTGGTTTGACTGCCTTGGCGATACAGACACTACTGACCACTGGAATCGGGCCCTGGAACTCAAAGCGACTGGAATTCAAACCGATCACCCTGAGAAATTGATTGGTTATTTGAAATCCAGGGGCCGGAAGTAAACATATGTTTCATTCTGGGCTTTTCAACTAAATGCTGTATCCGTAATCGGCAAAAAACGCTACATTCCCGCCCGCGACGTCCGCTCTCGACTCTCCGTCGCAAACTCGAATTCAATAGTGAGTTTGATGGGAAACAACAGCGTGGTGCCCCGCTTCCTCCCCACAATATTTACACAAAGACTCATCCTGGTATTGATTGGTTTTGTTTACCTCTCTTTCTCGGGAACAATCCGCGCGGACGAATTGAAAACGGTTGGCTCCCGAT
>JAGQQC010000655.1 GCA_020426395.1 Planctomycetaceae bacterium | reverse complement strand
GGAGTGGTCATTATTCTGGCCGTGATTCTGGATGTCTATCGTCAGCAAATTTCAGCCGGGCAGTTCTGGAATCGAATCGCAAACAGGTCTTGATCGTTGGTGAATGGTGTGTTTGGAGAATATGAACTTTCTCCGGAATTTTGGAAAACGGGAGAGGCGTAGCTTACAAAAAATAAATGGCCGAGCTAGAATTCTGGTAAGAAGAACGGTTTTCGCAGAATGGTGATGTGAAAAGAAGATCCGTTCTGGATAATGGAGTTTCAAGCTAGATCGGTGCCAAAACCATCTCGTTCGATCGATTCGGCGAGTGTGTGGCAGTCGATTAATGAAGATGTAATGCTTCCCCGCTATCAGATCGATAAAACGTACGATTGGAACTATACCCATTCCCCCGATGTAGTCACCGGTCTGGATATTCCGCAGGTCAAAGGTGAATGGACTTTTTGCGGCAAGCGTTTGGATTCGCCGTTGGGGATTGCTGCTGGACCGCTGCTGAACGGTCGTTGGGTGCGCTACTACGCGTCGCTTGGATTTGACCTGGTTACTTACAAAACAGTTCGCAGCCGAGCACGGGAATGCTATCCCCTTCCTAATCTTCAACCGGTGTTGACTGGGCCAGTGAATGGTACTGAAACGAATGTTCCCACTGCTTCTGAGATGTTGGGGAGTTGGGCGGTCTCGTTTGGAATGCCCTCCAGGGAACCTGATGTTTGGCGTAAAGATGTCGAAGAAACCCGTGAACAACTTCCTAAAGGGAAGCTTCTCAATGTTTCTGTCGTGGGGACCGATCAGCCCGGTTTCACTTTAGAAGATCTGGCGGCAGACTATGCCCTATGTGCCAAATGGGCGGTTGAAAGTGGAGCCGATACCGTCGAAGCCAATCTTTCTTGTCCCAATGTTTCAACATGCGACGGGCAATTATACCAGCAGCCCGAAGCCGCAGGATTGGTCGCAGCGATCATTCGCGAGCAGATCGGGGATACCCCTTTAATCATCAAAGTGGGACACACGACCGAACCTGCCGCAGTCGAAGCGTTGTTGAAAGCCTTATCTCCCGCTGTGAATGCTTGCGCGATGACGAACAGTGTGGCCGTCCGCGTTCGCAATCCGGAATCGGGGGAAGAACTCTTTGATGGAGAGAAACGGGGGATTTGCGGTTCCGCCTGCCGGGATGCATCCTTACTTCAAACACAACTTTTTGTTGATGCAGTGAAACGCCTCAATCTCGCAGTCGAGATTGTCGGCGTGGGAGGGATTGAAACTGCTCAGCATGTTAATGATTACCTCAATCAAGGGGCCAGTATCGTGCAGCTCGCCACGGCAGCCATGGTTGATCCGGAGGTCGGAGTAAATATTCGACGATCTCTCTAGATATAAACAGTATTAGAGTAATGCAAAATAGAGAATCAAAACTCTTCACTTCAGGACCAACAGAATCAAGAACGGAAGTTAATCAAGAGGCTTCATTATAATGAGAAGTCATGACGTGGTCGGATAAGTTCCAACTATTACGTGTAACATTTTATCATAGCGGCTTCTGGCGGCGCAAAACCATGTTTTCAAGGACATTTTGTGTACAA
>JAGQQC010000654.1 GCA_020426395.1 Planctomycetaceae bacterium | reverse complement strand
CAACACTCTTCGCCGACGGACATGTGCAGTCATTGTCGTCACGAATTGATGGAGCGGTGTACTATGCATTAGTGACACCACAAGGAGCATTGATACACGGTCCACTGGCCGAGCCCATTGTTTCAGATTTTTAATGCGTTCCGGTCGGTTTGCGTTGTAAGCTCCCGATTGGGCGCCCAAGCAAATTGAAAAGAGTTCCGGAAATTGAAAAGGTGATTCCGCATGTCGAATTGGTTTTTTGCCAACGAAAAAGGGGAACAGGGGCCTTTTACGCTGCAGCAAATTGCACAACTTGTGATCGATGGTGACTTGCAGGGCACAGATACACTTCGACAGGAAGGCAGCCAGGAATACGAGCAGGTCAACGACATCGTGGGCCTGAAACGTCTGGTCGAGCGGATGCAACAGTTGGGAGGGGGAACCATACCTCGTTCTCCCTTCTTTCCACTAGAAGAGGAAGACCCTGACTTTTCGGGCAACGATACGGGCGTTCGAACAGGTTCTGGCTTAAAAGTCGTCAATGGCGGCGGGTCAAAGGCTAAAATGAACTCAGAATCAACTCCAAAACCAAAACGTAAATTCGAATGGACGCGCGAACGCAGTTACACTGCACTCGCCCTGCTGTGCTTCGTGATCGCGGGGCTGCAGATTTACTGGTATTTCAATTCGTTTCCACCCAAGTTTCCTGAAGGCTCTGCGGTCACGCTGGAAATGGAAGTTCCGGGACGATTGGATCAAATCAAGCCCAAACCTCCTCGATTTGAGTCCGTACCCGATTTGCCCTCGCAAACCCCTGTGCTCGTCCCGGGACTGGAGGAGCTGTACTGGGCCAAATCGCCTTCGTTGACGCGCGACCTGAAAACACTGGCCTACGTCTCTTTTCAGGAAGAGTCGAAAGAAGATCTCTTCCTCACCTATCGAGATTCGATTACGGACCCCTTCGCAACTCCTGATGCCATCGCTTCGACAAAAACAGAGCACAACGAAAGTCAACCCGCCCTGTCTCCCGATGGATTGGAATTGATCTATGTGTCGTCCCATCCACAGCCGCATCTGATGTATTGCCAGCGAAACGCTCTCGATGTTCCCTTCGGAACTCCCGAACCTCTGGTGATCGAACGGGACGAATTCGCAGAAGAAATTCACGATGCTCCGCAATTCATTGACGAGAATCGACTGTTGTATGCCGTCACCAATAATGATCTCTCAGAACGTCGTCCAATGATCGCACGGCGTTCTTCCAAAACCAAACCGTTCAGCTTCTCGGAAAAATTGCCAGTCAGCGATGGTTGGCCCCGCTACTTCGTCTCCTCCAAAGGGGGACGCCTGTTTTTCCCGACCAAAGACGGCATTGCCCTGACCGCGAAACACCCCGGTACACAGCAATACCTGACAGCGGAACCATTTCTCAATGCTGGCATCGTCGGCGATGACCCCACTCGCTTCGACAGCACCATCTGGGTCACCCCTAAGGAAGACATCGTCTTCTACTGTTCCAGCGGTCTGAATGCCGAAAACCTTGATTTCAATCAGATGTGGATGATTCAGATCAACTGATGCCAGTCCGCAGGGTGGCCCGACCGGGACGGTTGGGTGCTGTAAGCACAAGA
>JAGQQC010000653.1 GCA_020426395.1 Planctomycetaceae bacterium | reverse complement strand
CTTGCGAAAGAGGTTTCCCCATTTGCCGAGTGACATTCAGGACGATTTCCTCTTCTGCCTTCCGTAACTTTTCGAGTCCTTGCCAAACAATGCGAATTCGATCAGAAAGAGAAATCGTCCGCCATTTCTCAAAGGCGATATGGGCTTGAGACAATTTTTGCTCCAGCGAAGCTTCAGTCTCATAAGGGAGTTCAGCAATTACATCCTGATTGAGCGGGTTCTTAACGATCAGATTCACGCAGGTCACTTCCAAATCGGGGTAGATGTTAAAGAAACCTCCGTCGGACTCTCCGAACGGGGTGGTCTATGACGTGTCACAATCGAGCGCAGCAGTATCTGGTGGCACAAAACCACGTATTCAAAGGCTTTTCGTGTTCAAAAGCCGCCACACTTATCTTGGACAAGATCTAGAATAACCAAGTCGAAATCGGCCGACAATGAATGCAAAAATTCATTCTGTCAATCTGATCATATCTTGTCTTTGATCATAGCTGCCCCCAGGGCGATGCCTCCAAAACTGACCCCCGCCAGCAATTTGTGACGTGTCCAGTCGTGCTTTTGGCTGAGCGGACTGCTACCAGCTCCCCGCCAGACAGGTACTCCCTGAAAATGCCGTCCATAAGTACGCTGGACGTACCGATCATGCTTGTACTCTCTCCACGTTCCCGCCAAGGCCCCGCCACACAGTGCAAAAAAAAGGATCCCGACTCCTAACCAGGAACGGCAAAGGTAACAGACGTATAATAGCCCGGCGAGCAAGATGAGTAGCACCGGTGTCCCTAAAAAATCGGCCAATCCCGGATTCATGATTCGCCCGCTGTACCTTCCAGGATAGGTGAGAAATATCATAGCAATAGAAGCAATCACCAAGCCCCAGGCAGTCCACAATTTCGCGGTGTATCGGTCCATAGTGACGTTCCTCCTTTCCAGGTCAGGTTCTCATCATAGTAATCGTCATTGAAAAAGGAGAACGACAAAACAGCGAACACGGATCAAGGAATCTGGTTGATTTCCTGCTGAACATTTTTCAATCGGTGTCGATACCGCTTATAAAGCCACGGAATAAACAGCAACGCCACTCCCAAACCGATAAACGCAATCGTCCGAATGGCCGTGTGCAGATACCACAGATCGTGCAGATAGACCTTCGAGGTGGTGAGAAGAAAAACGCACAAGGCGGCCGTTCTCAGAGAAACGGATTTCCAGGCGATCCCCAAGAGCATCAAAATCAGACCAAATCCAATCCAGACTGCCGTAATAGACAGCGAGGTCCCTGTCCCCCATTGGCGTTGCACACCGATGGAGTAAGCCTCCAAAGTCACCAGGACAAAACTGGTGAACAAGGCGAAGAATCCAAAGCTCACTCTCCAGGTACTCGCCTCCAGGTAAAACAAATCGAATTCGTGCGGTTTGCGTTCTTTGGCTTCCGGGAAAAGTTGTGTCAATTTCGGGGCACATCGGCAGAACCAGCCTGCGAGCAAGACCAATATACCATGTCCCGTGAACCGCAAGTTCAGCAACGGCCATTTCCAAAACTGGGCATACCGTTCCGGGTCGAGAGCCACGCTATATTCGCTCTTCCAGCCCATCAACGTATGCATTCCATTGACCACCAGGCTGAGCCCTCCCAAGAGCATAATCCAGTATACCAGTGCCAAT
>JAGQQC010000652.1 GCA_020426395.1 Planctomycetaceae bacterium | reverse complement strand
TCTTCCGATCTGATGAAGTCAGTTCACTTCAGAAGTGGGAGCCTTCCCGAGAAAACCTGGATGACCGCTGGCTTGATCTGGCAATCGAGAAGAACGATCTGGCGCTGGTGATGGCTCTCGCACGTTCCAATCACAAACCAACTCAGAAGTTTCTGAAAAAAACTTTTGATGAAGTTATCGTCAAAAGCGATTGGAATTGGTATGGGCTTCATATTGTTTCGACGATGTTCGAAATCGATTCTCCCGATGCAACTGCCTGCCTGATGAAGGTGCTTCCCAAATTCCAAAAAAACGACGTGAGTGTCAACTGGTGGTTCGAGCAGATCCTTCCCAAGGCAGGCCTGGAAACTGCCGAGGCAATTGAAGCCATTATTCCCAAGCTCAGCGAACATACTGTTGACGCCTTAGTTCCCTATCTGTCCGACATGAAAGCAAGGACTTAATTGTATGCCCCCGAAGAAATCGACCTCCCCAGGCACAGATAGCGAGCAGATGTTGCGACAGCCCGCGGAAGTCCTGTTTGCGGAAGAGCTGGAAGCACTTCGCAAAGAAGACAAATTCGATAAGCCCGCCGGCTGGAGCATGTCTCCCCGGGCGGTATTGAAATACATCTGTGGTGGTCAATGTGGAAAGCTGGCGATTACTCCCAAGTACATTGGGCATAATCGTCTGGTTGAAATCGCCATCAGTACGCTGGTCACCGATCGCGCTTTATTACTGATTGGCGAACCGGGCACTGCCAAAAGCTGGCTATCGGAACATCTGGCCGCAGCGATTAATGGCGACTCCACAAAAGTGGTGCAGGGAACTGCAGGAACAACGGAAGAGCAGATTCGGTATACCTGGAACTACGCCATGCTGATCGCCAGTGGTCCCAGTAATGATGCGTTGATTAAAAGTCCTTTCTTTCGCGCCATGCAGTCTGGCTCGATAGCACGATTCGAAGAGATTACCCGTTGCGCCTCAGAAGTCCAGGATGCCATGATTTCGCTCCTTTCGGAGAAGCGGATTTCCATTCCCGAATTGAGTACCGAGATTCCCGCAACCAAAGGTTTCTCAATTATTGCTACAGCGAACACGCGCGACCGAGGCGTGAATGATATGTCGGCCGCGTTGAAACGCCGGTTTAATATTGTCGTCCTGCCCACTCCCTCGGCAATCGAAACCGAAATCGAGATCGTTCACAAGCGAGTCAGTGAACTGGCGAGTAACCTCGACTTGCAGTCAGAAATTCCGACACAGGATGCCATTGAGCAGGTCGTTACCATCTTTCGTGAATTACGTGCCGGTCAAACTTTGGATGGTAAAGAAAAACTCAAATCACCCTCCGGTGTTCTCTCGACCGCCGAAGCCATCTCGTTGTTGGCCAACAGCATGGCCCTGGCGGGGAATTTCGGTAATGGTAAAGTTGATGCCAGCGACCTGGCTGCCGGGTTGCAGGGAGCCGTGGTTAAAGATGAAGAGAAAGACCAGGTAGTGTGGCAGGAATACCTGAAAAACGTCATGAAAAAACGGGGCTCGCAGTGGCGAGATCTCTATAAAGCGTGTCTGGACCATGCCTGAGCTTCAAGAAATATCACTCGCGGGAATTCATGTCTTTGGTGTACGGCACCTCTCTCCGGCCGGTGCGTGGCACTTGAGGCGTTACCTCGACGAGATCAAACCCCGG
>JAGQQC010000651.1 GCA_020426395.1 Planctomycetaceae bacterium | reverse complement strand
CGTTCGTAACCCCTCAGCCAAAGGCCGATGTGAACCTTCAGCACCACATGTTTTCTTTACCATGCTGTAAAGCTGAAACCAGCCATAATCAAGCACCATGTTAAGGGGATAGAGAATCAGACGGATCCGCATCCTTCGTATCGGTGGTGCTCATAGCGGTAATAAGTAAATACCAGCTTTGATGTGTTCGGTTCGGCAACCTGAGTCTATCTGCTGCTGTTGATATGATTCTGGCGATTATTCTCCGGCAGAAACTGCCGGAGTTTTCATTCAAACAGCACGGTACATGGCGACTTGATTACTCAGCAGGAGGAAATATCTGCTTCCAATCTTGCTTCATGCTCACCAATACCCAGCCACGCGAGTCAGCTTCATCAAGACCTTTATTGAGCTTGCCGACGTGCGAATCCCGATCATAAGCGTACTCACGTGCGGCATCGTCATGGTGGATTAGAATCCCCATACGGGGGCCTGTACCGGTTGTGGTATATTCAAGCATCTGGAAGTCGCCGTCCGAATTACCGACAGCCAGGATGGGCCGCTTACCGATGTGATGATGAATCCCAACAGGCTTTCCTTCCTTGTCATCAACAAAGTTCAGCTCCGGTTTTTTGACGACGACTCCAATTCCATCGCGGACTTCGTACACACTTTTGATTGAACTTCCCACGACTTGTTCAGGAGGAATTCCATAGACGCGTTCTGTCCAGGGACGCATGAAGTCAATCCCACCTCCAGAGACGATGTATGTTTTGAATCCATTTTCGCGCAGGTATGCCAGTAATTCCAATTGAGGCTGGTAGACGCATTCAATATAAGAACGTTCAAACCGAGGATGGCGATCATTGGCTGCCCAGTCCTCAACAGCTTGAGAAAACTCGGTTGCTGTCATTCCGGAATGTGATGCGGCAATCAGTTCCGCAATTCCTTTGTGTCCCGAGGCAAACGCTTTGCTGGTATCCCCAAGCAAAATCGAACGAAATGGCTCCTCCCGGTTCCACCCGGGATGTTCCGGGGCCAGTTTTTTCACGCGGTAGATGGCAAAGGCGAGTTGGGAATAGAAAGGTTGCTCACACCAGAGGCAACCATCATTGTCAAAAACAGCCACACGATCTTCAGGTGCGACAAAATGGTCACTTCCAGCTTTTGTAACCTGAGTGACAAAATTGAGAATGGCTGTTTTCGAAGAGGATTCATTCCAGGAAGGAAGAGGTTCGGCTGCGTTCAAGCCAGTTTCCAGTAGCAGCATGAAGAGACCGCAAATCAGAAAATAAAAACGGAACATCGTGACCTCCTGGAAGTATGGAGAGAAAAACAGCCCTGACTATAAGCAGTCAGGGCTGTGATTTATCGAAACGGGACATTATCGCCCACGAGTAGCGTTTTCGATCTGCTTCTGTACTTTCTCCAGGTTGAAGGAACCCGGAGTCTGGCTTGGCGGATAATCCTGCATCGTCATCAGGAATTTTCCAGCCAGTTGCTGCATCGGCACCAACACAAATGCTCGATCCATGAACCAATCATTGTATGTATTGGAGTTGTGTTGAGCTTTCTCGAATGGATCTCGGCGTAAATTGAAGAGCAAGGGAACGCGCAGTTCGGTGAACGGTTCACGCCAGACTTCAAATGCATGTGCGCGGTTTTCCAGGAAGACCGCTTTCCAGTCTCCCAATCGCATGGCCACCACCTGACCATCGTCATTTACA
>JAGQQC010000650.1 GCA_020426395.1 Planctomycetaceae bacterium | reverse complement strand
GGTGCCAATTTGAGGCTCCTTGTCCCCTGCGGAGGCTTTTCCCTTTCCTGCACACAATCACTTTACGGGCGTGAAGTCCGTTCTCATGAATCATAACCAAAGGTGGTGACCCGGGATGAAAGTCAGCCTGGATCAGAATGATCGTCAGTTTCTCGAGCAGTTAAATCGGCAGGGAGCTTCGACGGTGCCCGAAATTTGTGACTCCCTGGGGGTCACTGCCACGGCGGTCCGCCAGCGTCTGGTTCGCCTGCGGTCGGCTGGATTTATTGAGCGAGAACTGGTTCGAAATGGTCGGGGTCGGCCCCATCATGCGTACCGGGTTTCAGATATCGGCCAACGCGAACTGGGTGACAACTATTCCGAGTTGGCCGCCATTCTCTGGCAGGAACTGCAAACCATTGAAGAACCCGCTGTGCGTGCCCATTTGCAGCAGCGGATTCAGGAAGCGTTAGTCAAACGGTATGGCCGTGATGTGGATGGTGAGACTGTTCAGGAGCGAATTGCTCAGTTGAAAACATCGCTCCAGGAACGTGGGTTCGATGTTGAAGTCGATGAAACTGGTCCCCTGCCCATCCTGCGAGAACGGAATTGTCCTTATCTGGAACTGGCTCAGTCTGATCCGCGAATTTGTGAAATGGAACAACTGGTGTATGAGAAAATTCTGGGCAGTTCTGTCTCACTGACTTCCTGTTGTCTCGATGGTCATCATTGTTGCGAGTTTGTCACAGCGGACCAGGGAGCAGTTACTGTCCCCTTGGCTAAGTCTTCCGGTTCGACCACAGGAGATTAAGCTGAGGATCCCGTTTCTGATCTGTGAACCTGCCTGTTATTACTAAATCCAACCACAGCCTGAGATGCCTTCCCGGCTCATTGAGTCCCTACCCAAATCTGAATCCATTCCATATCCAATACATTCAAGTATCCCTCAAGCATTAAAACCTCAAAGAGAATTATGAACAGCATTCTTAAAATTGAAGACTTGCACGTTGCCGTCGAGGAAACCCCGATTTTGCGAGGGGTGAATCTGGAAATCCGTCAGGGTGAAATTCACGCTTTGATGGGCCCCAACGGTTCTGGCAAGAGTACCCTGGCCTATGCATTGGCCGGTCATCCGAAATACGAAATCACCGGTGGAAAGATCGAGATCGATGGTACCGACATCGTGGAACTTGATCCCTGCGAGCGGGCACGGCTCGGTTTGTTTCAGGCGTTCCAATATCCAGTAGTCATTCCCGGAGTCAAGGTGGCCGACTTCATTCGTCATGCTGTTACGAATGTTCGTAACCCTGATCGGAAGGAAGGGGAAAGCCTGATGCCAATGCGGGAATTCCGTAAGGAATTGGTGGAGCGAATGAATGAACTCGGTATGGATCGCGAATTTGCTCGACGTTATCTCAACGAAGGTTTCTCCGGAGGGGAGAAAAAGCGGATGGAGATTCTGCAGATGGCGATGCTGCAACCGAAGTTTTCCATTCTTGATGAAACAGACAGCGGTCTTGACAGTGACGCAGTGAAAGTCGTGAGCGAAGGAGTGAATCGACTGGCGGGACCCGGCATGGGCGTACTTATTATTACCCACCATGAACGATTGCTCGAATACAACATTCCCCAATTTACTCATGTGATGCTGGCTGGAAAGATCGTCGAGACTGGCGATGCGGAACTGGCACGGGAACTTCATAACGAAGGTTACCAGGCCGTTCGCGAACGGCATCCGGTCGAAGCTGCCGCCCAA
>JAGQQC010000064.1 GCA_020426395.1 Planctomycetaceae bacterium | reverse complement strand
TACAGACAGCCCCGTTGCTATAGATGCTACAAACGGACCTGCTCTCTTCCGAATATAACGATTGCAGGCCCGAGAATCGTTACGATCGAATCTCGCCCCATTAGCTTCCTTCAGGCACTACTCTGCTTTTCTTTCCAGATTAGATTGTCAATCGATCACCACGTCTCATTCTGGATAAATGCTGAGACCGAAACCCTTTTTGAGTTTTATACTTGGGTGAATTGAACAATTTAAGGATAAGGCAACCATTCTTCCTTTTCGGAAGTAAGCAGTCGAGAAGCGGGCTATTGCAGGCGGCCTTCCGGACAATTGTTCACATTCAACGAGCCTCGCGTCTTCCTATTTAAGTTGAAGACGTCCTCCTTCCTCTCTACTTCCATTTTTAATAATCCCGTAATGAGGCTCTGAATCAGGAACAATCAGGTTTTTGTCATGTCACACTCACTCAGTAACGACGAGTTAGTTGCATCCCGCAACAATTCGGCCGTGAATGAATATATTATTCGCATTCTGCGCCCGCTCTCCTGCTACTTGAGCCTCTTTTTTCCGGCGCTAACGCTTTACTACGTGTGGATGCTACCCCATGAAGGCAACATGCTGACAGCCGCTGCAGCTTGTACGTCCTTGTTGATGATTGTGACCTGGTATTTAAGTATTTCCTCTCGTTTTCAAAACCATTCAGCACATCTCAAGCTGAGTCTCTGCATGCTGCAGATTTTGACTTTTCTGATTATCTCCGAAAGTTACTATCACTCTGCTGTGGTTGACATTCTGAACGCGCTGGTGATGGTCGGGATGGGAAGCTTGTATCTCTCCCGAAAATGGTTATTGGGAACACTGGGCTGCTATTTTCTAATCTTTTTCTATATTCAATTTGATCTTTCACCAGGCGCATTGCTGAATGAACATGCAATTGTCCTGCTTTGCTCTGCTGCATTTTCGTTATTCGTGAACTCGATCCGGATGCACTCGTTTAACGAGTTAACGAGAATTCAGGCGCAGGAAGCTGCGCATAAAGCGGAATTGGAAAATACCCTGCAGGATTTGCAAAACCGCGAAGAAATGTTCCGCATGTTGGGACAATCGTTACCGATCGGAATTTTTCGGACGGACGACAGTGGTCGCTGTACGTTTACGAACAACCGATGGCAATCGATTTCGCAAATTCCATTCAGTGAAATGCTTACAGCCCACTGGTATGATGCGATTCATCAGACAGAGCGAAATAAAGCCCACAATGCCTGGTCCCGTACAACATTGACTGGCGAACGATTCAGTTCGATGTTTCGACTGAACGATTTCAACGGAGAGAAACGCTGGGGTATGTTCAGTATCAACCCCGTTTGTTCTGATAAAGGAGTGCTCTATTTCGGAGCCGTCGAAGACATTACGGAAGCAAAACTCGCCGAAGAAGAATTAAAAACGTACGCCGAAGACCTCAGGCTGGCCAAAGAAGCAGACGAACAACACGCCCAGCAACTGGTGAAACTGGTTGAGGAACTGGAAGAAGCCAAGCGTAAGGCAGAGGCTTCAACCAAGGCCAAATCCGAATTTCTCGCCAACATGAGCCATGAGATTCGTACCCCCATGACGGCGATTCTCGGTTATTCCAACATTCTTCTCGAAGAATATGAAGAGAATAGTGAGCTCTCTGAGGCGCTAACGATTATCAACCGGAACGGGGAATTCCTGCTACAGATTATCAATGATATCCTGGACGTTTCCAAAATCGAAGCTGGCAAATTGCATATTGAGAATATCATCTGCCGACCCAAGGAGTTAATTGAAGAAGTCTTCTCCTTGATGGAAGTTCGAGCGAAAGAACAAAATGTTCCCTTAATTGTGGAACACCAGGGAACGATTCCGGAAGTGATTTTCAGTGACCCGGTCCGCCTTCGGCAAATCCTGTTTAACTTGCTCAGCAACGCGATCAAATTTACTAAAGAGGGTTTTGTCAAACTTCGAGTTACCTGTTTGCAGGACCAGGAACAATTGAAGTTTGAAGTTATCGACAGCGGAATTGGTATGAACCCGGATCAGGTCTCCAACCTGTTCCAACCTTTTTCACAGGCAGACCAGTCGACTACTCGTAAGTATGGCGGCACTGGACTGGGTTTGACGATTTCTCGCCGGTTGGCGCAAATGCTGAAAGGGGACATTACCGTTGAATCCAACCCGGGTGAAGGAAGTACATTCACAGCCACGATTGGTATCAGCGGATTGGCCGAAACCCGTATGATCAGCCTGGAAAACCTAAGCTCCAATCAAAATAGCTCTGTTAAAACCCCAGTCGCAAAAGAAGAACCCATCCCCCAATTGCCGCTAGAGATCAAAACCCGGGTTCTGTTGGCTGAAGATGGTAAAGACAACCAGCGGCTAATTTCGATTCTGCTCAAGAAGGCGGGTATGGAAGTGACCGTCGTCGAAAATGGTCAACTGGCAGTGGACGAGGCCTTGGCTAAAGAATCCAATGGAGAACCATACGATGTAATCCTGATGGATATGCAGATGCCCGTTATGGATGGATATACCGCCACAACAACATTAAGAGAAGAGGGCTACGAACGCCCGATTGTGGCATTGACTGCACATGCGATGACTGGTGATCGGGAAAAATGTCTGGCCGCCGGAACAACCGATTTCGAAACGAAGCCGATCAATCGACAACGTTTGGTGGCTGTGATTGAGCGAGTCTTGGAAAAACAGGAAGAACAGAGTGGCCGAAAATCTCGCATCAAAAATGGCTCTACCTCGGCACTTCTTTGAACCTGAGTGGCTGGTTAATTGTTCCCGTTCTCTGATAACGAATTAATCCGTTCAAAAATCACTCCCAAGTGGTCTTCATAGATCAAACTCCAGTCGGGAGAACTGCGTAAACGATCCACGACCAGACTATTTCGACTTTTTGACAGGACGACCAGGTCGATACGGTATCGATCCAATTGCTGTAACCAGCCCGCGTGTAACTGCATCGTCAGACGATAATCAATCCAGATCTGGCGTGAAATCAAATGCACATGCGAGTAGGTAAATACGGGCTGCTCCGCATGATTTGTCCAGATAAAGAAGTCTCCCCATTCCATCGGATGAATCATCCGGTACGGTTCTGACCGGGTTTGTATTTGCTGGTACAAGAACTGTTCCAGCTCTAACGGCGTTCTTTCTGAAAGTGTCTGTTTCAGCGCAAAGCTACCCTGCCCTCTCTCCAGCGTATCGGTGACCCGCTCCCAATTTCGTTCATGGATGGCCCAGGCGAAGCCAATAATAACTCCCAACAGGCTTATCCCTTGATAGACCCAACGAGTTTGATCGCGATGACGATCGTCAGGTAAAACCGACAATTCAGGTGATTCAATAATTTGCCCCTGCAATTGTCGCATCACTTCCAGCACAGCAACCGGTGCCCACCAGACCATCATTCGACCCGTTAATAACGTGGAAACCCCGAGGACGAGCAACAGAATTCCATTGAAGGTGCTTATCGCTGATTGATTGCGGCGCCAGAGAACGATCAACAACAGGCAAACTCCCAGCATCACTTTCCCTTGATGCGACTTGATCGTTTGTGGCTTCCATTCTACTAAGTCATATAAATTCGGATCGCTGGAGAAGGTCAATACGGTCCGGTACAACTGCGCTCCGTACGGATTGATTAATGGGACCGCAATTAATACCAGCAGGAGCATACAGCTCCACAGAATGTTTCTGTCCTGCGTCCAGGCCATCAGACGGCGGTTCTGACGAACGGAATCAATTAACTGGGCCAAGACCCAGGCTCCCGTCAATCCGACTCCCATGATGAAAGAACCATGCAAGTTAGCGGTCAACAATAAGAGAGGTGGAATCCACCACAAGAGGGGCAACCGAAACGGAAACTGATACCGGCAGGCCAGTAGGACAAACAAAAGCGAACCGGCCAACTGGGGGCGAATGATCTGAAACTGTGCCCATTCCAACCAGAGGAAAAGCACTGTTCCCACAAGACCAATCCATACTCGATTTGATAATCGATAACCGGTTACAAAAATCATCACACTCATTAGTGCGATAGTGACTGCGAAAATCAGTTGCAGCCCGCCGACCCCATATTGGGATTCAACCGCGTAGAACACCAGTTGCGATAACCAAGCCGTATCGACAATGGATCGATCATCCGGGGTCAGTAAGAAAGGTTCTCGCTCGGGAAGTTCCCCTGTTTCCCAAATCAACCGGCCGTACGAAAGATGTCCCCACAAATCGGTGTGCCAAAGCGGTAAGCGCACAAAATAGAGAAGCACCGCACAAAAGAGAACGCTCGCTGCAAAGGAAGAACGAGTATCAAGGAACCAGCGAGACATGAATCGTGGAATTGGAACAGATCACGAGAGAGACTTTTTATCAACCAGACAACAGGCTTCACTATAATGGTTGGTAGCGAGACAAAGCCATCTTTTCAACGGCTTTTGCTCACGGGAACAAAAAACCGATGCCGATCTCTAATCCGAGCCTGAATATTTAGTGTTCCTTGCTCAACTCTTTGCGGAACCAGGCACGGATCATTTTCCATTCGAGTTCGGCTGTCCGTTTGGAAATACCAAGATGACGGGCGGCCTGTTCGACTGTCAATCCTCCATAAAAACGGAGTTCAACCAGTTCTGCCTGTTGCGGGTCAAGCTTTTCCAGTTTCTGTAACGTTTCTTCCAAGGTCATTATGTCTTCTGGACGTTCGTGTGAGAAAACGATCGCACTATCCAAGGGAATCCGCTCAAGATTTCCTCCCCGTTTGACAGACGCTTTCGCACGGGCATAGTCGACCAAAATTCGGCGCATCTGTCGAGCAGCGATCGCCAGGAAATGAGTCCGACCGTCCCATTCCCCTTTCTCCTGATTCACAAGCTTCAAGTAGGCCTCATGTACAAGAGCTGTGGGTTGCAGCGTATGCCCCAAACGTTCACTTTTCAAAAAGTAGGCGGCCAAGTGTCGCAATTCATCGTAGACAATGGGCAACAACATTTCCGACGCCGCCTGATCACCATCGGAAAGCGCCTGCAGGATTTGTGTTGTCTGCGAAATTTTCGACGAGGACATAAGGGATCTCACTTACAAAAACCGGCATTTCGGTTGATTAAAGCGAGGAATAGATGTCTACATCCCATTCTCACACAACCGTGTTGCTCTTCATTAGACTCCAAAAAAAACTTTACATCCAGATTTGTCTATCCTTTTTGCTGACAATTTGTATCCTGCAATGAATTCATGGACAGAAAGCTGCTCTTTCATATCTCCTTTATAAATCAGCACTTAGATCAACTTCATCCCATAAGCAGAGAAAACCCTTCAAAATTTTTGCGCACTTTGCCCGGAAATCACGCGGCTATCATTGAGGCGAATGACGGATCGTTGTGACGAGGCTCAGGAATTTCCTTTGTCGTCCGTTTTCAACGACCAGTTCTCCTTCAAAACGAAACGGATTGAAGCAGACCTCAATGAAATCGGCTGATTCTTCACACGCGATTTGTGGTCTCTTCTCTTTGAATCATTCCGTCATTGCTGACCCCGGATTGATCGAGTGACTCTCCCTGGTAAAAGGTTGCGCTGGGAAACAGACACTCCAGCTTGTCCCTTTATTTTCCAAGTTGAATATTGCGGAGAGCGTTCCGATTAGGTCCGGAGACGACTGATGCTCGTGCACTTTTTTCGGGATGAATTTTACATTCATCCTTTGAGGAGTTCCTTCCATAACCCTTCCACCTTGATACTAGTCCTAGAAAGGATTGAGACAATGTATGACTCCAATCCCCAACCACCGATTCGAGCCGTGTTGGCTGATTCGCATAAATCGTTAGTGGATGCCTTCGCGTATGTTTTCCAGAATGTCTACAACATGGTCGTAGTGGCCACTACATCGACTACTGAAGAAACGGCTGAAGCCATTCTGGATCACCGGCCACAGCTTGCTCTGGTAAGCGTAGACCTTCCGGGAAGCTCCCCCTTCAGCATGGTCGCAGAGCACTCCAGAGCAATTCCAAATCTAAATACAGCTTTCCTGGCTGACCGGGCCTCTGATGTGCTTATTGATCAAGCGATTCGATCCGGAGCGCTAGGTTATCTGCTCAAGTCCGAACCCATTCTGGATATTGTGCAGCACTGCCGAAGAATTGCCTGTGGTGCCAGCAGCTATTCAGCTGAGGTCAAAGAGAAACTGGTACTCAAAGAAGGTTCACGACATTTTCGAGTGGACAGCAAGAATGCTTTGAGTTCACTAACGAAACGTCAATTGGAAGTTCTCCGTCGACTGGCAGAAGGAGATTCCGTCAAAAAGATCGCGAACGATCTGCACATTTCGTCCAAGTCTGTTGATAGCCACAAATATCGCCTTATGCAGCGACTGGGTATTCATGATCGTGTGGAACTTTGTCGTCTGGCAATCCGGGAAGGTTTGATCCAACCGTAGAATTATTGCGAGGGACGTTTTTTCTGATCCGAAAGATTTGGGTTAAAAACTTTACAGCGTTCCTCGACTCTCCCCTCTTTATGCAAAGTCCGCTCGGATTTCTGTACCGGGCCAATGACTCTGAATCGAACATCGCGATCACTCATCATGGACAAATCAACTGCCGATATATCGCGCGTACAACGTGCGGGCTTCGCTGATTTCATCCGTCCCTTTAATAATCGCACGGCCATCGGGGAACAGTGTGATTTCATGGTCAGAGTCATTGAGCTTCGCTTTAAGTAAAAACCGGTTCTGCGTTACGCTCGCGGAAGATTGTAATTTCCGGTTCATCTCATCAAGGTTCATTTTGAACCCGGCTGGGGGAGAGACCTGCACCGCGTTTCGTCCGCACAGGACAACGGTGTGTGAGCCTTCACGACCATCCAGCCAGAGACGCTCTCCTTTGTGACAAGCGGGGCAATCCCCCCGCTCGCGCAAGATTTTCATGTTCATCTTGCGCAATGACCCATCCCACACATCGATAATCGTAAGTACCGGTTCAATGGCGTCGCGTTTACCGCTCAGAACTTTCATGGCTGCGATGCATTCCAACGACGAAACGACGTTCACAGCGGGGCCGAGCACTCCAGCGGTGTCGCAAGTTTCGACGGAACCCGGTTCCGGCACCCGTTCGATCAAACAGCGAAGACAGGCCGTTTCATGTGGAAAAATTGTCATCGTCTGGCCATGAGCACCAATCACGCCACCATAGATCCAGGGGATGTTTGCTTCCAGCGAGTAATCGTTGATGAGAAACCGGACTTCGAAGTTATCGGTCCCATCCAGGATAAGATCGACTCCTTCGGCCAGTTGCGCAATGTTCGTATGGTCGATGTCCGCGACGTGGGGATCAATCGACACGGTTGAATTAATCTTTCGTAATTTCTCCGTGGCGGCAATCGCTTTGGGTAACTGTGATTCGATGTCGGTTTCATCAAACAAAACCTGACGTTGCAGGTTACTGAGTTCGACAAAATCACGGTCCACAATTCGTAAGGTCCCTACGCCTGCGCGAACAAGTGTTTCGGCAATGACCGTCCCGAGTGCGCCACAACCGCAGAGTAACACTGATGAGGATTGCAGCTTCTCCTGGGCGTCGGCGTCCCAGTCTGCGAAGAGGAGTTGTTTTTGATATCGTTCCGAAGGAGCCGGCATAAATTCATTCAATTTCTGTTTGTATACAAAGGGGATTTCAAACAACCAATCACCCGGGCATTTTTATTTTCGCTCGTTCCCTCAGAGATTACCAGTGTCATAATTTCGTCTGTCAGAAAGCTGACTGGAAATCATCTCCATTCATAATCTGATTTTTTAGAAGGAATGACAAAACAACATGTCGGTCATGAATAAAAACGAAAAGAAAATAGTCCTGCCGCGTCTGGGAATCGATCATCTCTGGGAAGACATGCAAAAACATTACGCAGCGAGAAATCGCGTGAAATGGAAACATTTTGCAATGTTAACCTTAGCAGAACTGGGCAACTGGCCATTGGACCAAATTGCCATCGCGATGGACCATAGTCCGGGGCATATTTCCCGTTGTATCACCAAGATCAAGAATGAACTGCGAGAAACATTCACTGATCCGTTTTGTGAAAACCCACCTCAATTGTCGGAAGATGTCTCTGAAATGGAAACCGAATCCGGGGTAACGATCGAGCGTGCCTCAAAATCTGCGTTCGACAAACTGGTTTCAGGAAGGGGAACTGATGACAGAAGTTGAAAACCAAAGTCACAACGTGCCCAGGTTGAACCCGTTTCCGGTGCAAATAATGCCCATCGCGAAACTTAAGCCGGCTCCTTATAACCCGCGGATTCCACTCAAACCGGGCACACCTGAATATCAACGACTGGAGCGCTCGCTAACGGAATTCAATCTGGTTCAGCCGATTGTCTGGAACGAGCAGACGGGGCATATCGTTTCGGGACATCAGCGCGTCGAGATATTAAAAAACCGGGGTACACAGGATGTACCAGTGCTCGTCGTCTCCCTCTCGCCAGAGCGGGAAAAGGCGCTCAACATCACACTCAACAACCGACAGGTTGGCAGCGACTGGGATCAGGATTTGCTTGCTTCACTGATATCGGAATTGGTGGAACTTCCGGACTTCGACGCCACGCTCACAGGATTCGATGAACGAGATTTTAATGACTTTTTCTTCATCCCCGATCCGAACTTTGAACCAGAGAGGGAAGAGGAACATCTGAATGTGGTGGTCACCATCGAAATCCCTGCCGAAGTCTGGAACGAGATCCAACCGGAACTTGACGAACTCATCAGTCGCCGGAAGTTATCGGTCCATGTGCAGTTACCAATGTAAGCAAACCTGGATTTTAGCATGAAAATCTCTGTCACACGTCAGTTTCAACCGAAGTCCCCTACGATGAATACCTCGATGGTCATGGATCATTTCGGGATCGATTTTCAACGGGGAGACATCACCATCATCCCGGAACTGGAATTACCCATTGAAAACGGGCAAATCGTACTCTGCACAGGACCATCTGGATCGGGAAAGTCCAGTTTGATTCGCGCCGTTGCTGACGAATTGGAAGAGGTGCTTGATATCGATCAGATCCGCTGGGAGGAAAAACCGCTTGTCGATCTACTCGGGTTACCTGTCGATGAAGCATTATCACTACTTGCGGCCTGTGGATTGGGAGAGGGGCGACTCGCGTTGCGATCTCCGGGTGAACTCAGCGACGGTCAGCGGTTTCGGTTTCGATTAGCGCTGGCCTTTGCGAGACGGCCCAACTGGATTTTGTGTGATGAATTCACGGCGACACTCGACCGAAAGCTAGCTGAATTGGTCGCGTGGAATATGCCGCGACTGGCGAAGCGGTTTCAAACTGGAATGTTATTGGCAACGACTCATGAAGACATTGTGAAACCCGTGCAACCGGATCTGCACGTGCGATGCCTCGGCGAAGGAGTGGTCGAATGGAGTGATTACGGCGGTAAAAAAAAAGAGGCGACCTCTTCAACCGGTTCTGGATTAGCGAAGGAACCAAAGCCGACTGGTCGCACTTCGCTCGGTGGCATTATCGAAGTCATCATCTGGGCCTCGTTCGTCGGGTGACATTGTTGTGGGATCAACAGGAACCGGTCGGAATTTGTGTGTTTACAACACCTCCGTTGTCACTGCGTCCCCGAAATCAATTCTTTAACCGGAAAGGAAGTTGGACTCGACTGAAACTGCAACAACTCAATCGCCAAATCGTGATGTTATCACGCATCGTACTGCATCCCGATTATCGAGGATTGGGTCTCGCACACCGATTTGTGCGGGCTTCCTGCCAAATGATGAATTGGGCGTGGATTGAGTGTCTGTCAGAAATGGGGCATTTCAACCCTTTCCTGGAACGAGCTGGTTTTCAACGAATTGGTTCATGTGGAGCAGGAAAACGAAACGGAAACAAACATTTCAGCCGAGTTGATCACTCGGCTCTGTATGGGACAAAAATTATCGATGGCCAAAAAAGGAACATCACGAAAACAACCCACGAAAAAAGTCGCTACGCGCGGCCGGTCTACTACCTCTTCGACAACCGTAAAAACTTCCGTCCGGAAGAAAAGGACTCTTAAGCCCTCCGCTATAGTCGATCAGGAACCTTCACTGTTATCGAAGTCAGAACAACAACAGATACTGAGTTACCTGCTCAAAGGAGGCCCACCTGTTGCGGCGTGCGAGAAGTTGGATCTCTCCACGACTTCTTTCTTGCGAACATTCACCGAAGAAGAAAGCTTTCGGGATGATTATTACGCCGTGATGTCGCTACTCAGTCAGAACGTGTTAATGGCGTTTTACCGGCAGGCCATGGAAGGAAATGTAAGTGCCCAGACGAACTGGCTAAAGGCGATGCCTCCTCCCGGATGGGATGGTGTTCCAGCGATTGAACATGTTCCACTTTTCACTTTTGATGAAACATTGGATGAATTAACGGATGACGAACTTCTTAACCTGGCTCGAGCGATGGAGATTGAAGTGCCAACTGCAACTGCGAAAAGCGGCACATAGCCGGTTACTGGCTCAGTCACCCAGTTTTTTTCGATCACAAGTTCGTATTACTGGCAACAGCAGCGAGCGACTTGCTGCGATGCTGGATCCGTGGCAACAGGCTGACTTTGAAGCACTCGATCCAGCTTGGATTTTTCTGTCGCGGGGTGAGAGCCTGGGGAAACAGATCCGTCGTGCGTATTTCGAACGACCTCGCGGTCACAGTAAAACCTCTGACATGGCCGTACAAATCGCTTGGATTCTTCAGTATGCCCAAAGACGTCTCAAAGGAGTGGCCGCCGCTGCGGACCGGGATCAGGCAGCACTGATTTTGCAGGCGGTTCAAAAGTTGATTCAGCTAAACCCGGCGATTTGTCCGGATCTCGTCGTGCGTAAAGATTACGTAGAGAATCGTCAAACGGGAAGCCGGTTGCAGTTGATCTCTTCCGACGTGCAAAGTTCCTGGGGAATTCTACCCGACTTCGTCGTGTGCGATGAACTCTGTCACTGGGAAAAGGCGGACCTTTGGTATTCCCTCCTCTCTTCCGCATCAAAACGGAGGCATTGTCTGCTGTTTGTTCTGACGAATGCTGGAATCGGACGGGACTGGCAGTGGGAGGTACGTGAAAATGCCCGGCGGCACAACCGCTGGTATTTCTCCTCGCTGGAAGGTCCACAAGCGAGTTGGATTCATCGAGAGAGCCTGGAAGAACAACGACAGTTACTTCCCCGACCAGTTTACGAGCGGTTGTGGCTTAACCAATGGCAGCATTCGGATGGAGAATTTGTCACCCTCGCTGAAGCCGAAGCGTGTCGATCGGAATCGCTTCACTATCGGGATCGAGGTGAACCGCAACATGAATATATCGCAGCAATCGATTATGCGGAGAAGCGGGACTACACGGTCGGAGTGGTTCTGCACCAGGAAGGTGACCTCTTGCTAGTTGATCGGATGGATGTCGTTGTGCCGACCACCCACCAACCCACACCGGTTGCCTGGGTCGAAGATTGGTTACACGAAATCGCCGGCGCGTTCCCTGTTGTGCGGTTCATCATTGATGAGTACCAGCTACTGGGGACCATTCAACGACTGGAAAACCTATATCCGATCCAGCGATTCGAATTTGCCGGTAACCGGGGAAATCATGAACTGGCGATGTTGTTACGGCAGTTAATCGTCGAACAACGGGTGCAGTGGTATCAGAATTGTGGCCAGTTATCTGGAGTGAATAAACGGGATGATCTGGAAACAGAACTGGCATCGCTACTGCTCAAACAGATGCAACGGGGACGGATTCGAATCGATCATCAAACGCGTTCCGGGTATCACGACGACCGGTCCTTTGCACTCGGAGCAGCCTGCCTGTACGCAATTAAAGGAGCAACACAACCGGACTGGATAGAAATTACTCCTCCGGACGGTGGAGGGATGTTTCAGTTGTAGTGTTCGCAATCTATTTGACAAACGTCAATTACGAAAATTCACACAAAACAGGAGTAAGAGACTATGTGGAATTACTTAAAAGACCGCTGGCGGACGGCTCAGTTAAAGGCGGAATATCAGCGGCGGGTACAGGAGAATTTGCTGGAGTTAGTGGAGGCAACAGGACCCAAACCGGTCTCGGAAGATCCGGGAGAGTGGATGCTGGTTGGAAAATCGAAGTCGGCTCCTTCGGAGGTAGATCAAACCGTCGTGCGCGATCAAGTTCGGTTATTGGTGCGTGAAAATCCACATGCGAGAAATGTCTTGCGATTAATGGAAGTCTATGTGGTGGGACCCGAATTACAATTATCGCATCAACCTCGATTACGAGAGGGAGAAGAAGAGGATCGAGAATTGACCCGGTTGGCCACTTCCCTGTGGAAAGATTTTCTTCGGGAAAATCAGCGTCATTTCAGTTATCGAGAATATGCTCGACGTACCTGGCGAGATGGGGAAACATTTTTGCGACAGTTCGAAACGGAAATGTGGCCACCCACGGTTCGGTTTATCGATCCGGAACAGATTGGAGCCACCGTTGATCAACCGGACAGCGAAGGGATTATCACACAGCGCAACGATGTCGAAACACCGCTGTATTACCTGCAAATTGAACCCGGCTCCGGAGAATTGCTCGAACAGATTCCGGCGGCGGAAATTTTTCATACTCGAATCAATGTCGATTCCAATCAGAAGCGGGGCGAAAGTCTGTTCGCACCGATCCTGGAGAGTCTGTCATCGTTTAATAAATGGGTCGACACGGAACTGCTCGCTCGTAAGTTACAGGCTTCAATCGTGCTCTGGCGAAAAGTACAGGGCTCGGCCTCCGCAGCGACACAATTGGCCGATGGCGCCCAGACCTCTTCTTCGCGGTACATGGGAGAGAGTGTCCGGCGAGAGCGGTTCGCACCGGGAACCATCTTGACGACCTCCGGTGGCACCGATTTGCAGTATTTGTCTCCGAACACGAACTTCGGTGACGCGGTACCGCTCGGTCGCTTGCTATTGCTGTGTACCGCCGCGGGAGCGGGGTTGCCGGAATTTATGCTGACTTCCGATGCCTCGAATGCCAGTTATTCCTCGACGATGGTGGCGGAAGGACCGGCAGTGAAATTGTTTCAGGCAGAGCAGAATTTCTTTGCAAATGAATTTTCGCGCATCTGGTATTGGGTCATGCAGGAAGCGGTTTCGCAACAATTGTTACCAGAAGATTTTCTCACGCGGTATCAACCGATCTGGAACTTTCCTCAGCTCGTCAACCGGGATCGTTCACGCGAACGGTTAGCGGATACGCATATGGTTGACCACAAAATTCTGAGCCGCGCTGAAGTCGCCCGTCGCGACGGCGTTGATCCGCATGCCATGCAAACGGAGATCGACCAGGAAGAAACTCACTTCTCGCCTAAAAAAGCGGCATAATGTGGAACAAGAGATTAACACGGATTAAATTAAAAGAGAGTGGCGCAGACAACTTTCCAAGATTGTCTGCGCCACTCTTTTCGTGTTGTACATGACTCAATTCCAACCAGGATCAGAGATCGACTCCGTAATGAGTCGGGTCTTTAACTCCAGCGTCGGCGAAGCCTTTCTGGCGGAGTTGGCAGGAATCGCAGTGGCCGCAGGCGAGACCACCGGGAGCGGGATCGTAGCAGCTTAAAGTCTGACTGAAATCGACCCCAAGCGCCGTTCCTTGTTGAATGATTTCCGCTTTCGTCAGATCGATTAGTGGCGTATGAATCTGAAAGGGATTACTCCCTTCGACGCCCACTTTGGTAGCCAGGTTGGCGGTTTGCTGGAAGGAGTGAATGAACTCGGGACGACAATCCGGATAGCCACTGTAATCGACGGCGTTGACGCCAATGAAAATGTGGGAGGCACCGAGTACTTCGGCCCAACCGAGGGCGATTGAAAGAAAGATCGTATTCCGGGCGGGCACATAGGTGATCGGAATGCCGCCGGACATATCTTCTTCGGATCGATCCTTGGGGACCTCAATTTCATCCGTTAACGCGGAACCTCCAAAGGCGCGGAGATCGAGGTCAAAAACTTGATGACGGACGACCTGGAACTGCTCGCAAACTTTCGCTGCCGCCTCCAATTCGAACGCATGCCGTTGTCCATAGCGAAATGATAAGGCGTAAAGCTCGTACCCCTGGGAATGAGCGATGGCAAGAGTCGTGGCGGAATCGAGCCCGCCACTGACTAAGACCACGGCTCGATTTGAAGTGTTATCCATGTTCGTTGCTGTATCAAATAAGTGGAGAAATTCTGCGCTGGGGGCATCATAAAAACTGGCGTTTGAAAAAGAAAGACGCCCAAAAAGAAAGAGAGGTGGAACAGCTCCACCTCTCCATATGTTACTTATTACTTATTGGCTTGTTTCAGTTCGGTCTACGGACCGTAGGGAGAGAAACCGTAGACTGCTCCCGGGAATGGAAACAGATTTCCACCGGAATTGAACCAGGGGGTGGTTTTGCTCCACGGTGATGTTTTGACCGCATCAGGAACTCGTTCGACCTTTTCTTTGGGACCGTTGGTCACATAGGGCTGACCGAGAATGATCGACATGGTTGCATCATGTCGATACGAAGGATTGGCCAGATATTGTGCCCGGCTGTAAGGGATCGATTTGTAAATCTGGTTGTAATTCGGGACGGGAATTTCCGTCATCGTGTATGCCGGGTTGATTTGTGGCATCTGAGTGGTCGATGCCAATTCGGACTCCGGTTCCGGGACGGTCAATGTTTCCGCCTGAGCCACTCGAAAGTGGGCGGTTTGCCGAACGGGATGGAGGGTTTGCTTCGTGTTTCGATCCAGTGTGAAACGAGGAGTGATTTCGATCTTCCACCCCTCCCCTTCGGAGGCAACGGTGATATTAATGAGACTGAAACCGAGAGCCAGCGTGGCTAATGCCAGATAAATATGTTTGGTGCGTACCATGAGAGAACCTCTTACGTTGAAAAATGTCAGACGTATATGAGAGAAGTGCTCCGGGCGGGGAAACGCGAAAGGACCTCTCGGGTGGATGTCAGTTTAGAATCCCTCCTAAAACCGGGTTGTGGCTGTGTTTTGACCAGTAAAATAAGGTTTTGATCGATCAGTCGGTTTCAGGATGTCTTCCAGTGGGGTGTGAATCGC
>JAGQQC010000649.1 GCA_020426395.1 Planctomycetaceae bacterium | reverse complement strand
AAACATTTGCTCGGTTTGGAAGATTTGTCGGCGGAGGAAATCACGCTGATTCTCGATCAGGCGGCCGAGTTCAAACGCCTCGCCAGGCAAGGGGAAGTGAAGCTCAAAGCCTTGGAAGGCACCGTCGTCGGCAACTTGTTTTTCGAACCCTCCACCCGCACGCGAACCAGTTTCAGCCTCGCAGCCAAACGCCTGAGTGCGGACACCGTCGATTTCACCTCCTCCGGCAGTAGTCTCTCCAAGGGGGAGACCTTCATCGACACCGCCCGCAACATCGAAGCCATGGGCGTATCGCAAGTGGTCGTTCGCCATCGCACGCCGGGGGCACCGCATTTGTTGTCCAAGCAAATCAAAGCCAACGTGCTCAACGCGGGCGATGGAACCCACGAACATCCCACGCAGGGTTTGCTGGATCTGATGACCATTCGGGAACGCTGCGGCACACTGCAGGGCAAAACAGTGGCACTGGTGGGAGATATCCGACATTCCCGCGTGGCCCGCTCAAACATCTGGGGGCTGAAAAAACTCGGTGCCCGGATTATCGTCTGTGGACCGGCAACCCTCATCCCGCCCCAGATTGAAAAACTGGGAGTCGAAGTTTCTCACTCACTCGATGAGATTCTTCCGGAAGTCGATTGCATCAACCTGCTGCGGATCCAGTTTGAACGTCAGCGGGGCGCTTTTTTCCCATCGATTCATGAATACGCTCATCTGTTCGGCATGAACCGCGAGCGTCTCGAAAGGGCACGGGAAAATGTTGTGATTCTGGCTCCTGGTCCAATCAACCGCGGAGTGGAAATCACTCCCTACGTGGCCGATGGCAAACACTCGGTCATCCTGGAACAGGTCAACAACGGCCTGGCGGTGCGGATGGCCGCACTATACCTGCTGTATCGTCGTCAACTGCAGTTGAAGTCTGTTCCCACATCGGAATCTTTACTGGTCTGATTACCCTGCATATGTCTTGCGTGCTTATACAAAATGGTCGTGTTGTTGATCCTGCCTCCGGGCGGGATGAAATCGCGGATTTGTTGATCGAAGATGGACGCATTGCCAATCCTCGTGAAGCCTCCAGAGAGGGTTGCCAGGTGATCGATGCTACAGACTGCATCGTCTCTCCCGGGCTGATCGATATGCGAGTTTCGCTGCGAGAACCGGGACACGAAGAAGATGAAACCATCGCAACGGGAACGGCCGCTGCGCTGGCTGGTGGATTCACCACCATTGCCTGCATGCCCGATACGGACCCGCCAACCGATAACCGGGCCGGAGCTGAGTTTGTCATTCTGCAGGCAGAGCGTGCAGGGAATTGCCGTGTTGTGCCGATTGGAGCGGTGACCAAGCAGCTCAAAGGCGAAGAACTGGCAGAAATCGGTCAACTGGTTGACGGTGGCGCGAGAGCCTTCAGCGATGCCAAAACCGCAATTGCCAACTCCGAAGTGATGCGACGGGCTCTCGAATATACTCGGATGGTCAATCGTCCCATTTTCCATCATCCCCAGGTTCCCGAGCTGGTCTCTGGCGGGCTGATGCACGAAGGGTATTACTCCACTCTGCTCGGCCTGGCTCCCATGCCGGCGGCTGCCGAAACGATCATGATTCATCGGGATCTGTCGCTGGCTGAAATGACCCGCGGAAAATTACACCTCATGGGGATTTCGACCGCAGCCGGTGTTGAGCAGATACGTCAGGCACGGAGCAGGGGAGTGCAGGTCACGGCCGATGTCACGCCCCATCACCTCTA
>JAGQQC010000648.1 GCA_020426395.1 Planctomycetaceae bacterium | reverse complement strand
CCACTTGTCGCAATTCGGTTCGAATCGACGATCGGTCGCTCGCTCAGCCATTTTAGAATGGAGGCTTTCTGAAAAACCGACAGTCCCAGATAGTTTCTTCCCATCCACAACATGCATTCCGCCATGGAGCTGCGAGGCTGAAGTGAGCTCGCTAACTCGCAGGTTGCAGGATTATCAACAGCGACACTCACGAATCCACGTTTGACATAATGCAGAGCCTGCCGATTCGTTTCCCAGTGCTTCTTTGCCTGCGGTTTTCCAGTGTCAAGTTCGGGCTCACCTGCCAAAGACTCTTTGCTACTTGTCGAGCCGGGAAAACACATCACCGCAGGAGCAGGAGAACTCGAGCTGACACCTTCGGGGACCAAAACCAAAAACGGCACAACACTATATGGCTCGGGGTATGCTTCCCACTTTTGTAACTCATAGCCATCCCGCTGTTCTGCCCACAACAGCTTTGGGCTCGGTTGCACCGGGATCTGATCAGGAAAACACATCAGCTCAAGCAATTTGTCACGGACGGACGTTCGCCAGGAATCAAAGTCGGGGGCTGTTATCTGAGAATTAAATGCGAGCTTCGGATTCAAGTGCTTCAAATAAGATTGCAGTGCCCCTGCCGTTTCAACATAACGTCCATCATCACGGGAGGTCTCATAAATCCGGCCGGCATTGTTGTCTGCCCCTGTCGTCTCATCTGTGAATATCCCTGTAGCAGCTCCGGCGCCAATGAGACCGACAAATTCCCGACGGTTTATTTTTGACATACTGGACTCTCGCCTCTTCGTGGACTTTTAATTGCAACGTGAATTGTGGAATTAGGTTAGAAACTTTCGATACTACAACTCTTATGAGACGTTGTACAGAAAGTGGGACTGGCGACAGGACTTCTTGAGAATTTCAAAATAGAGCCATTGACATTTCGACCTTTTTATCCTATTTTGAATACCAGAGCACTGATGAAAGGTGCTCACACACACCAGTTTGACCTGAAAAAGAGGTTTGACTGAAATAAGGCGATGACAGCCCCTGTTGCACTCAGCACGTGCAACAGGGGCTTTTTTATTTGTGATCCTAAAACCCTCTGAGGGGTCAACTTGAACCTAAACTTCAGAGACTGAAGAACAACCACAACCGGGTTTTAGGATGGGTTTTATTACCTTATGCAAGAGACAAGGAGAGAAGGGTTAACCCATGGGAATGACGGAGACAGTCACGGGAACCATCATTGAAGATCAATCCCCTCAAAGCATTGTTTGCCAGAATGTTCTCGATTCGTTGAAGCAAACGGGATTGAAACCGTTGCAGCATATTCAGGTAATCGAGGAAGAGAACCAACTGATATTGAAGGGATGGGTCCCTAGCTTTCATCTGAAACAAGTCGCTCAAACGCTCGTCATGAACACCAGAGGAGTCAGAAACGTCAAGAATGAACTCGAAGTCTTCTGATTCACCCCGAACATGTTTATCAGAATGAAACCATCGTTCTGCTAACTAACGATACAAAGGAGTACGAAGATGAGTAAAACATTGCCAGAAAAAGGAAGTCGAGAAATCAGTTCCTGGTTCGGACGTGATCCCTTTTCCGCATTACGGGAAGAAATGAACGACGCTCTCAGCCGGTTTTCACTCGAAACGAACGGAGACTGGATGTCCGGGGAACATATTCCGTCTCTGGATCTCTCTGAAACCGACTCTGAAATCGAAGTCAAAATGAATGTTCCTGGAGTAAAACCGGATGAAATCGAAGTAGAAGTCCGCGGTAACACGTTAC
>JAGQQC010000647.1 GCA_020426395.1 Planctomycetaceae bacterium | reverse complement strand
ACCTGGATTCAGGTTCGCTTTTTTTTTTTTTTACAATAGAAAACTCAAGGCCATCGAGTTCAATCCTCCCGAACAGGCGGAGCCGGTAAGAGGATCTCCGGATGGGCGGAGGAGCGGGTGTTGGGGAGGGGTTTGTTGTCGGCGGGGCGGAAGGTGAAGACGACGGAATGTTTCGTTTCGTTGCTCAGATTTTCACTCGCAGCGTGCAGAGCAAGGACGTGGAAGAAGAGGACGTCGCCCGGTTGCAGTTCCGCTTCGATGTGACTGTCGATTAGTGGTTGATTTCTGGGATCTTCATCGAGGAAAAATTGAGCCGAGTCGAAAGCATGATCCGCCGGGTTCAGCCGATGGGAACCGGGAATGAGACGGAGACAACCGTTGTTCCGTTCTTCGCGATCGAGCGCCAGCCAGGCGTTGACCAGTTCGGGGCGTTCGTAAGACCAATAGCGGATATCCTGATGCCACCCGGTCCGGCTGCTGAACTGAGGCTGTTTGGTCATGACGCAATTGTGGTGAGCCAGCGGCATTACCAGTTCCGGTCCCAGTAATTGGGAAAGTCGGCCCAGTAATTGGGGAGAGGAGACCCATTCCGTGAAACAGATGTCCCGGGCATGAGCTTGCTTCAGGCGACGAATCGTTTGACCGCCGGCAGAATCTCGTGTGAGCGGGGAACCGGGGTATTTGACGTCGGCTTCGAATTCAACCGGGAGAATGACCTCCTCCAGATGTTTGCGGGCGACTTTTCGCATGTGCTGAACGAGACCAGCATCGGCCAGATTTCTGACGATGATGTAACCATCGCGTTGGAATTGCGCCACTTCTTCTTTAGAGAAGAAGTTTCCTGGAGGAAATGTACAAATCGAAGAGACCGGAGCGGTGGTCATTCCACGTAACCTTATAACCAATAGGATGTTATGAGACCATTCCCGGCCTGAACATAGGGTGCTCTCCACTGCGGAAGATGAGTCCCTCTTTCCTGAATTTGAGACCGAAGGTACTCTTCCCGGGAATTCACCTAATTTTATCCTGTTTGATGGAACAAAGAAGTCGGAATGCTGTCACAATGGTGCAGATTTCAAATCTGATCCCCAGAAAGCAGTAACCATTCTGCATGGACACCCCTAGAATGTCCCAATGATAAGTGATTATCTGATCCAACTTTCGGGGTTTCGATTGTTAAAAAGCCAAATTTTCGGTTTGAATCTGATTTCCCCCGGCGGTTGAGGAAGTAAAAACCGATTTTTGACTGCTGAACCTGACTTGGCTGGACTCTGTTTGAAAAACTTATGACTGACGAAAAGTTGAAAACCAAACGATTTTTCCCCTCGACGTTACGCGCCGTGCTGACGGCACTATTGATGGTGCTGATGCTGGCGGGAACGTTCTTTGGTTTTACCTATCTCGCATCAATGAAAAGCCCTCCCGATGAACGCGAAGCTCGGGAAATTGTGTACCGGGTAACAGCCTTTGACGCTCACACGAATGATATCCAACGGATTATCACTGGCTTTGGGACAGTAAAGGCGGATCGGGAAGTGGTCATCTCGGCCCAGGTTTCGGGGGAGGTAGTGCAAACGAACCCTCGCCTGGAAATAGGGGAGAAAATGATCGCTCACGGCGAGTCCGAACGAACTCCTCCTGATCTCCTCTTGCGAATCGACCCCACCACCTATCAACAGCGGGTGACTCAGGCGGAAAGCTTGCTGGCGGCCGACCAGGCGGAACTGGCACGCCTGCAAAAAGAAGAAACAAACCAGCGCGAAGTCCTCGAAAAGGCGGCGCAGG
>JAGQQC010000646.1 GCA_020426395.1 Planctomycetaceae bacterium | reverse complement strand
ACTGCCTGGCGATTTTCCGGTACAAAAGCACGAACCCACATATGAGAATGATCTAAAATGGAAATCACGGGAGCGTTCGTCGGCACCAGATCGCCCGGTTGAAGATCAACTGCTTCAACGGTTCCTTGTACAGGAGCGCGAACAGATAGTTCGTCAATTTGAGCATCGATGACTTTCAATGCGGCTTCAGCCGCCTGAAAGGCCGCTTTCGCTTTTTGGATGTCTTCCTGGCGATATCCGTTGACACGCAACTTCCACGCGGCTTCTGCTTCCTTGAGTTGGGCCTCTGCCTGAGCGATTTCCTCGACCCGTGTTCCTTCGAATAAGAGGGCAAGTTCTTCTTGTCGAACTGTGAGGTTTGCTGTCGCAACGAGCAGTGCCGTATCCGCTTCATCCATTTCCTCAGCACTGGCCGCCTCTCTGTTCAACAGTGCTTGCATTCGACCATGTTTCAGTTTCGCAAGTTTTAATTCCGACTCAGCCAGATCAACACGCGCTTTCGCCGCTTTGATTTCCTGTTTCCGAGGGCCATTCTTAAGTTCCAGTACGTGTGCTGCAAGTTGTTCGCGACGCGCGTCCGCCTGGATGATTTCTTCTTCGCGGAATCCTGCTTGTAGTTGCTCCAGGTTTGCTTGTTGTTCAGCCAAGTTCGAAGCCGCTTGTGCGCGGCGTTCTAATAGATCAAAAGGTTCCAGCTCGACTAGCAGATTGCCCTCTTGTACTTCTGCACCCTCAATCGCGATCACTTTTTTAACACGTCCCCCCACACGGGAACCGACACGGATTTCATCAGCTTCGATATACCCCGAAACCTTTAGCGGTTGGGTTTGTTGCTGACTGTAGATCAAGGCTCCGACCAACATGCTGGCAACGATTCCTAGTATTAATACCCATCGTATCATTTCGAGTCATGTCCTAAAAATTCATCAATATAGCTCTTACAGTTATGTGATGCCCTCCCTGAATCATACCTGATCTGGAAGCGGTGACACAGAGCACAGTTCGATTCGCTTCTCTCGCATGGGGACTGTAAGCTGTTGAGGGTTCGTTTTATGCGATGATGAACGACCCGGATTCCTAAATCATAGCCTGTTGGTTTCGGTGCTGTTTTGGCTAAGAAATTGTTTTCAGACTTTTCAGTCTTTGTAAGCTGGCTCCGGGGATCTATCTAATAGGTAAGTTAGTAATGATTGCAGGATTCTTTAAGTGTTATACATGCTTGGCTTGCTCTTAACAGGCCACATTGCAATTTACTGAGCCGACAGATACATATAAGTATGCATTTCTAGGAAAGTCTTTTTTCCTCAGTCCGGATTCCGCTGTTGATAGCGACTCGTTCACCGCTTATTTGGACTACACAAATCATGAAAAGAAAACACGGATTGGTTAATCTCTTTCTGGGGACACGACGTTCTCGTCGCAACCACGCCCCTGCTAATGTCACACATGCTGCGATTGAAGAAATGGAGTCCCGCGTTTTGCTTTCCGCTGGGAGCAACGTGGTGGACCCGGCAGCATTGGATTTCGCGGTCTCGTTCGGTGGCGAGAACAGTGAATACGCAGAACGCGCTATTTCGGATGCTACAGGAAACATCTACACGATCGGTACCTTCGAGGGGACTGCCGACTTCGACCCGGGTATCGGCACTTTTGAACTCACAGGTCCCGGCGGTATCTACAGCCTGTTTCTCTCCAAGCTCGATGATCAGGGCAACCTGGAATGGGCCAAGCATATTGGCTATCAGAATCAGCTTTCATTCTCGCCCATGCGAATTGATGGTGACGGAAATC
>JAGQQC010000645.1 GCA_020426395.1 Planctomycetaceae bacterium | reverse complement strand
ATCCGAGGAGTTATTCTGATGCTTCATGAATACACGGTGGATCCGGACAGTCTGGCTTCTTTCAACGAACTGTGGCAGGCATTGGAGCAGTTCGGCGTTTCGCATGGACGATTACTGGTCGAATGCCCCAAAAGCTGGTGGAAAAAAGTGAAGCAGAATTTGAATGACGTCGAACGACGACTGCCACCCATGGCCTACAAACAGATGGAAGAACGATTCAGTCGCCTGAAAGAGCAACGAAAGCTGATTCGGCGTCGCAATCTGCAGTTTGACGGAAATCTTCCCTTCCCTCAGGCGTTAGCCGCTGAACATCAATCGAGACCATTTCGAGCGGTGATTCAACTGGATCCGAGTGAAGGCAGTGCCGTTCCCGTGCTGTCGAAGTATGACCTTCACGATGGAAATATACTTTGGAAAGTACCAAGAAGCCTGGCGGTACCCAAAACCGCAAAACACCTTTGCGAGGCCGTTGCACCATTACTGAAAATCAGTTCGGACTTTCTGCTGATTGACCCATACTTCGCCAGTCGGCCAGAGGCTTATCGATCCATTCCCGCCATGTTGCGAACGGCCATGGGCGACGACCGCCCCTTGTCCAGAATCGAAATTCATACTGGCACCAAAGGTACGGAATCGTTCATCCGCGATAAGTTTAGGGCTGTTCAGGCACCACATCTTCCGACCGGCTTGCAGATCAGGATTTTTCAGTGGGAACAGCGTGAGGGAGGAGAACGGCTGCATGATCGCTACCTTTTGACCGATCGCGGCGGAGTTTCGTCCAGTTACGGATGGGACTGCGGTGATGATGGAGTCACCACGGAAATTTCACTTCTGGATGATGCAACGTTCATTCGTCAAAAAGGACACTACCAGGAACCCGGAGGTCCCTTTCATCTTGTTCGGAAGTTTACGATTCAAACCTGATGTTGTCAGCTGAAGCGACGCCTGAACTCCCGGGCTAAACGGCCTTTCAATTCCATGAGTCAGCGTCCATTCGGATTCTCTTTCACCTCTGGCGGTCTGATAAATGTGGAATCAACGACCATGGCCGACGTGTACCTGGACATTGGAGACTGGGACGAAACAGAAGCAACGTTTGGGGCACTTGATCTGACAGGTGCCCCCGCGCGCAACCTGTCATTGGTCATGATTCAGTGAACTCTTGAGCAAGCCGCACATCGCAAAATAACATGAATTGACGTGCGCCGGAAAATATTCTGCCGAAGCGATCAATAAGGCTGTTCAGGTAGGTCACGGCGGTTGCGTCACCGAACGCTACGTGGTTTTGTAAACGTCAACTTTGGTTTGCTTGCAGCTCCGCAAGCTGAAGTCGGCCGCTGAAATTGACGTCCATGATTCGGGCTTCTTGTAGATATCCAGACCCCGACCAATCTTCACAACCCATCCGTTATCGAAACGGACTTCCCGATCGTGCAGCATCGGATCACGTCTCCAATCGAACTGGATCTTCCTCCCGCCCAGGTCCCGGCGGAGAGTTTCCAGCCTCGCATCCGACTCATCGTTCTCAGATCCTCCCCAATCTCTGGTGACCAACTCAATTCTTTCAATCTGTCCGAGACGAACTGCCAACGCGCACAGTCGAGTCAAGTTCTCCACCTGGTAGCTGTAACGAACAAAAGCATCCTCGACGACAATCACCTTTGCAGAGTCGATGTACGGACGAAAAATACGCTCATAAGTGTATCCGGTGGAGTCTTCTGGAATTTCATAGTGGCGTTCAATGAGGCCTGTATCATCAGCTTGTAATTCACCATCCTGTGGCGACGATCCCTCGCTATCGGGCGTTGAAG
>JAGQQC010000644.1 GCA_020426395.1 Planctomycetaceae bacterium | reverse complement strand
AATTTCCTCAATGGTGTCAATAAGTTGTTTGGCGTTGAATTTTTTCAGGAAACGATTGAATCCGACACGAGTGGCGTAATCTTCGTCAGATTTCGCCGAAAGGGATGTCAACGCGATCATCGGAGTCGACTGCATATCTGGGCGACTTCGGATCCACTCCGCAAAGGCGAAGCCGTCCATCATGGGCATTTCGATATCGGAAATGATGAAATCAAAGGTTTCGCCATGTTCGATAATTTCAACTGCATTCACTGCACTGCTTTGAGTATTCACTCGATAACCGTTTGATTCGAGAGCGGTCGTCACCAGTTGTCGGAAGAAAAGAGAGTCGTCCACAACCAGAATATTCAATTGTTTTCGTTCACCCCGTCGGTCGTACCAGTTCGGAACGATGGAGGAGATGTAATGTTGTGTGTCGATGATGTCTGTAGCACAGTTATTCACAATGGCTGTGCCCAGCACGCCGGGACGTTGTGATTGCATGCGGATGTTCAGGCGATCTTTAAGAATGTCCTGAATTTCGCTGACTAACAGACCCATAGAGCAATCACCTTCCGAGAAGACGATCACAGGTTGTGGGTCCGGACCATTATCCAAAGAGCCCATTTCATTAACGGGTTGCAGTGGTAACAGGTCTCCCCGGTATTGCACGATCATGCGATTACCACTTTTCTCAATGCTCTCTCGAGGAAATTCTTCGAGTCGTGCAACGAGTGAAAGCGGAACAGCCATCGTCGTTTCGTTACCAGGGTCGAACAGCAACAGGCTGGTCATGTCATTGGAATGTTCCAGATCGTGATCACTGCTTGAGTGATCTTGAGCCGTTTTGCTGAGCCCGTTGAATTCGGAGGCGATTCCAACAACATCCAGAATCATAATCACACGACCATCACCGAGGATGGTGGTTCCCTGATAGATGGCAATATCTTTGAGAAGGCTACCTACCGGTTTTACGACGATTTCCTCGGTATCGAAGACTTCGGAAACGATCAGGCCTAATTGGGTGTCTCCAACTTGTACGACCACAATGTAGATGTCGTCTTCGTCGGTCAGGGCACGGTCTAATCCTAAGGTGTCACTCAAATAAACTAGTGGCAACAGGCGGTCGCGTAGTCGAAAGACTTCATGTTGATGAATGCGTTCAATTTTCTTGCGATCATCCGTTTCAAGCCGAACAAGTTCAACCACTCCCAGTTGAGGGATGGCAAAACATTCTCCGCCACTCTCGACGACGAGTGCCGAAATAATTGCGAGAGTCAACGGAATTTTAATCCGGACAGTGGTTCCTTTGCCCAATTCAGTGGATAGGTCGACCGTACCGCCGATTTGTTCAATGGCCGTACGGACAACATCCATGCCGACCCCACGTCCTGATACGGAACTGACTTTTTCAGCAGTAGAAAAGCCAGGATGGAAGATCAGGTGCAGAATGTCGTTTTTGGTCATCTTGGTGGCTTCCGCCTCGCTGACCAATTCATTTTGAATCGCTTTTTTCAGGACTCTATCTGTATTGATTCCGGCACCGTCATCGTTGATGCTGATGATGACGTGCCCCCCTTCATGATAAGCATTCAGCTTAATCGTACCCGTTTCCGGTTTGCCGATGGCGCGCCGATCCTGGGGAAGTTCAATCCCATGGTCGGCAGAGTTTCGGACCATGTGAGTCAAAGGGTCTTTGATCGCATCCAGAACGGTTCGGTCGAGTTCTGTTTCGGCACCTGACATTTCCAGATCAATAGTACGGCCGGTAACCTGACATAGGTCGCGTACCAGACGGGGAAGTTTGCTCCACGCATTCCCGATCGGCTGCATTCG
>JAGQQC010000643.1 GCA_020426395.1 Planctomycetaceae bacterium | reverse complement strand
AGGTCGGCGGCGACGAGCATCGGTTTGTGCCCTTGCTCTTTCAGCATGCGGGCGAGCTTACCACAGGTCGTCGTTTTACCCGATCCCTGTAGACCGACCATCATGATCACGCTGACTTCGTTCCGCTTGATCGCCAGTTCGTGATCAACTGGTCCCATCAGGTTGACCAGTTCCTGGTAGACGATACCGACGATCTGCTCGGTGGGGTCGAGCGCTTTAAGAACTTTATCGCCGATGGCCTCTTTGGAGACTCGGTCGATGAATTCCTTAGTGACGTCGTAACTGACGTCTGCTTCCAATAGAGCTTGTCGAACCTGTTGTAAACCATCACGAATATTCTTCTCCGTCAACTTTCCACCAATGCGGAAAGCGGAGAACGCTTCGTTCAGGTTTTTGGTAATCGCTTCAAACATGACAGTTACCAGTCCTCAGTCGTTGAAATTGGGGGGAGAATAGAATGAACAACGGCAGAGGATTAAACAGATTCCAGAAAAGTAAATTTAGGTGACGAGTTCACTACTCAGTTAAATCGGAGTGAGAAAGTAGAAAACCGCACCGGGTCTGTCTCTAGGGAGGAACACTCACAGGACCAATTTCACATTTCACGATGGTTTCACAGAGGAAACCGCTCGAAATCACCAGGATGCAAAATCAACATCGGTATGTGAAATCAACAGAGTGGCTCGGCCTTCCATTGGCTGAGTCTTCGTTAGTCCATTTCTTGTCGGCGGGAAAGTTGGTAGAGCTTCCGTTCGCAGTTCAGTCGCGAGACTGTCTCCGCCGTCATTTTTCAGAGTATGATCGACGCAATCTGTTTTCAGGAAACAAGATGCGCATCTCCCTCGTCAGGGAGTCCCCCGTAGAGAAACGGTGATTTTATTGTGACTTTCCCGGAAACACAACAGTTCTACAGTAGGATTTCCCCCCGTTAGGCCAATTCAGTTCCCGGTACCGGAACAAAATAGTGTAAAAATGATTACATGGGTGAGGCTGGGAGAATTCGATCATTTTTGAGCGGTGGTAAAAACTGGCCGCTTGCCCTGTGGCTTCCTACCCTGCAAAATTGCGAAGCGGCTAGGTTCTCTGTTAAGATACGAATCGCAACCCGCTGTCAGCCAGAGCTTCGCGTGCAGGAGATTGGAGAGGCTGTGATCTCTGATCGCACGATATTTTCCCGATTCATATCGGGAAGGCTTCTTTTCCCTTGCTGGACAAACTGAAACCGGTCCAGCCCTCGAAATCGGTCTACCTGGTTGAATTTCCCGGAAGAAAGCCTGCGAACCTGCTGCCGCCCTGTCGCGACTATCTTGAGACGCCCCCTATTTTTTCCACGACTATAATCCACCAGCGAAATCGACAGACGACATGAGTGATCGACGAAATTTATTCAATAAGGTCTGGGACCTCCACGCCCTCGAAGCTCTTCCCTCCGGGCAGACGCAGTTGTTCATCGGCCTGCAAATGCTGCACGAAGTGACCAGTCCGCAAGCCTTTGAAATGCTGCGGGACCGGGGGCTGAAGGTCATGTTCCCCGAACGTACTTTGGCAACGGTGGACCATATTGTCCCCACGGCCAACTTGCTGCGACCTTTTCAGGATACGCTGGCGGAAGAGATGATGACCGCCATTGAGAAGAATTGTAAAGAGTTCGGCATCCAACTCTTCGATTTGAAAGATCATCGTCAGGGGGTTGTGCATGTGGTCGGTCCGGAAATCGGCGCCACGCAACCCGGGATGACGATTGTCTGCGGGGACAGCCATACCAGTACCCACGGTGCTTTTGGTGCAATCGCCCTCGGAATTGGAACCAGCCAGGTGGCGCATGTTCTCGCCACGCAAAC
>JAGQQC010000642.1 GCA_020426395.1 Planctomycetaceae bacterium | reverse complement strand
ATAGGGAACTCCCTTGATCTTCTCCAGCGGACCGGCCATTCCAATTACGGGAACGCGCGTCGGGTTGAGTAAATCGGTCTCCAGGTTGATATCCGGTATCGGGACCCCGTTATGAATCCGGGCCAGACGATGGGAGGGATACTTGACATGCTCCTGAAAACTTCGTTTCACATCCTGACTGACGGTAATAATACGATCAAACCGATCCACGTCTTTCAACCAACGTTCGTTTCCCTGGATATGCTTCTGGATGGTCAATATGGCCGGACGGTTCAGTGCCGACATCAAGTTCACTCCGAAATCGGCCAGAGAACCGGATTGCACATGAATCAGATCAGGCTTCGAATCGAGCAAATCCCGCTCGATCAACCGCTGCACAATTCGTCCCCAGACGGGAAGATCGAGATGTCGATATTCGGAAATATGCCACCGCTTGATATCTTCCGGACTTAGCAAATGGGCGTCGGGCGTAATCACCTCAAACTGGATATCACGTTCTGTATAGGCATTGCATAACCGCATCGTATAACGAGACCGACCGCGCAGCTCGAATCGTTGCGCCAGTAACAGAACTTTCATCTGATCAGCCATATCCGATTTTACCCAGAAGATTCGACAAAAAACTTCCAACGAGGCCTATTTCGCAACGGAAGTCGTTTTGTCTTCTATTTTGATTCTCGCCGAACCCGGACATTTTATTCAGCGAAGGCTTTTGGGTTTGGAGAGAATTTCGTTGACCAGGATCGCTTGCCGAACTGTCTCTTGATTTTGAAACAAAGTTCGTACTTTAGCCGCGCGAGACTGATTGACGGTTCGAGCAGAGGAACCCTCCGCCGTTCCGAGATGAGCCGCAACACTGGAGGCCACTCCTTGACCTAAAGATCGAAAATGGGCCTGTTGCTCTCTCGCATCTTTATCCAGATACTCTTCGACATGACTGGAAACATTGGCGCCGAGTGTCTTATTTTCCAAAGTCCGTTCACTGATTGATTCCCGCTTCTTTTTGATAACGGGGGCGGCAGGCTGAGCAGCCTGAGCCGGTCGGCGATCCTTTCGTCCTCGCTGTTTTTGACGACGCGAAGCACGAATGGGAGGTTCATCAATGATTTCGATTTCAAACTCTTCGCTTAACGGACGAGTCGGGCGATTCCGCGCCACGGGCTCTGGTCTGCGCTGAGGTTCGTGTTGCCGTACGGGTTGATCCCGCTTTGCGTCCGGAGAATTGACTTCCTGCAGAAAACGTTCGATTTCACTTTCAAACGATTCCTTTTGCTGCTGTCGTTGTTGCCGACGATTGCGGGCTTTGCCGTCGTTATCTTTATCCTGCTTCGAATTAATCGCCTGAAAAACCCAACTAAGAAAGGTGATGATCAGGAAAACCGCCGTGAGGATTTCCTCAAGGCCCAATGCCAGCAGACAGGGGTTGAAATCTGTCAACATATCTGGTTTTCCTTGGAGTAAGTTGGATTAGGAATCAGTCGTTCTTCGAATTATAGCGAAGGGGAGGGAACTGCGATCAGGAAGGAACGGGGTCGCCTGGGTTTTGAGAACGAGTTTCACCTGCAATAGAACTTCGCATCAGGGTATCGGCCTGAATATTCTTCAGATTCAGGTAATCGATCAATCCCAACTTGCGATTACGAAATGCTTCCGCGATCGCTTTGGGAACTTGAGCTTCTGCCAGCACGACCTTGGCCCGATTTTCCTGAATGTGGGCGATCTCTTCCTGTTCGCGGGCAAATGCATCGGCCCGTTTCTGTTCGGCATTGGCCTGGGCGACACGCATATCAGCCTCCGCCTGATCAGCCATCAACCGGGCACCAATGTTGTCTCCGACATCAATGTCGGCGA
>JAGQQC010000641.1 GCA_020426395.1 Planctomycetaceae bacterium | reverse complement strand
TGCCTTCGCTGTCGCTCGTCACACCCAACAATTTCTATATCATCCCTCGATCAGGTTTTCACTATTCATTGATTTCCCGGCTTTGATTGTTCCACAATCTCGCGCCACGGTTCAGGGAGTTCTTCCCTGTCGATTCATGGTGAATGTGACTCAAGTAGTTCCTGCCACGGTCGGGGAAAGCTCGTCCAGGCTTCGGCGTACGAATCGTTCAAAGGGACATTGACATATCGTTCGCTGTTCAGGAACAGCGGCATCGTTGGAACGTCTTTGCCAACGGAACCGAATTCTACAAATCCCGACACATGATCGGAAACCCGCAGAGAGATAAACGATAACGGCTCATCATTCGTTGTCCTGGGCACGATGGATTCGGATTCAATCTGAAGCGCACGAGCGATTCCTTCAGGATCGAATATTCCGGGAGGGAACAGGTCAATGATCAAAATCTGAATACCCCGTTCGATCAGGAAGTGAACCTTTTCGCGAAACTTATTGAAAGACAAACCACTATGTTTATTCCCCGGCGAGACGACTTCAATAATTGCGACAACCTTATTACCGTTCATATTATGAATAGCAATCCTGTCAGCTTTTTCCGCATATTGAACAACTTCCGAATCAAACGTAAACCTCACTTTGGGCGGCGCGTCTGCGACGGCTACTCCGCCTCGTTGCTTCAGGCCGGATGAATTAAATTCCTCTGAATTGCCGGGCTCCTGAACAGCCGTCTCGAGAGCAACCACATCAGGATATAAACCTCCGGAGGGTTGTTCTGCCGCAGCAAAGTACCCATCCGGCAGGATGCTGCGGTTCAATTGGTCACTGATTCTCAATACCCAGGCCTGATGAAAATGGTGGAAGCCACCTGCAAAAATTCTGGTCCAGTCATGTATTGCCATTTTGACCTCCGTTGGGAATCGAGACCGAACGGGATTATAGACAGTCCGGGACCTGGTGGCAGCAGAAACCTGCCCACTTCGTTTCTCCTTGACGCCCGCAGTTGTGTCGCTGCACACTCTTAATCTCAAACTGAAAACCAGATCTACGCCTTCCCCAGTGCGGCCAGCACCTGATTAGTAATCATCTTCACCAGATCTTCGCTCACACCGGCGGGTTTGGTGTCGCACGCTGTTCCGCAGGGCTGCTGCAGAATGCCGGGATACGAAGGAGCCGGATCGAAGGCACGCTGAACAGGAATGTTCTCCTTGTATCCTTCACGGAAGGCGCTGTTACCGCAGAGATCACAGTCTTCGTTGTGGAATCGAGGATCGTCGAAACCCCATTTCTTTTTCAGATCAAGCAGTTCCCGGCTCTTCTGTTCGTTGAGATACTGTGGCTGGCCAATCTGTTTGGCCAGCAACAGGATGCGGCAGTAGGCATCGAGAATTTCAGTCTTCCAGTAGGCATCTACCAGATCTTTGCCGAACGACACGGTTCCGTGATTCTTCAGGATAATCGTGTTCGTCGCCTTCAGAAACGGAACGACCGTCTGCGCAAATCGCTCGTCACCAGGGGTCTCGTACGGAGCGATCGGGACTTCGCCCATGAAGACTTCGACTTCGGGCAGGATACACTGCGGAATCGGCTCACCGGCAACGGCGAAGGCGGTGGCATGCGGCGGATGACAATGCACGACGGCCTTGACGTCCGGGCGATTTTTCATGATGGCCAGATGCAGCAGCACTTCGCTGGTGCGTTTTCGCACGCCGGCGATCTGTTTGCCATCCATGTCAACGGCACAGATGTCTTCGGGTTTCATAAAACCTTTACAGATCATTGTGGGCGTACACAGAACTTCATTCTCGCCAACTCGAATGCTGATGTTGCCGTCATTTGCCGCGGCAAAGCCTTTGTTAT
>JAGQQC010000640.1 GCA_020426395.1 Planctomycetaceae bacterium | reverse complement strand
GAAATTCCGAAAGACGAGATCGACGAGGAAATCCCCTCGAAGACCTCCGTCATGCCGAGTGGTTTGTTGAAAGACTTGTCTCTCGAAGAGATCGCCGATCTGTTCGCCTATCTCGAAACGAGCAAATACAACGAGCCGGCAAAATAGTGGAAATAGAACTTCTCGGAGAATCTGGATGACAGGCTTCCTGGATCCTGACTCCCTAACGATTACCTCTCACCGACTTGTGCGGTGAGAGTTTTTTTTTATTGGAGGCCTTTCTTTACGAGGATCACGGTATTTTGAGGTTTCTCTATTTTTCCTGTTTTAGGTCTCTTTCCTGTAGTGGCGGCTTGAGCTAACTGCTCTTGCAACAGATGGGGGTTCTCACTAAATTTCCGCAACTTTTGCCGGTAGGGGGAAATTTTATTAAAGTTTTTCGCTTCTCTGGCAGACAGCTCTCTCTCCAATAACCGTCGTTGCGGCGGTTTTCGCGAATTTCAAAGCACTGAAATATCCTCTGTGATCAACGGTCATCAGAACCCGGAAGGTCTCTCACATGTACCGCGTATGCGATTTTGCTAACGCTCGTTTCTTGTTGGCTCTGGTTCTCTGCGGATTGACTGGATGCAACATGTCCAACGGTTGGGTTGCCAATAACGAAGGGGTCTCTGCCTATAAACAGGGGAATTACACCCTGGCCCGAAACGCTTTTCAGCGGGCAGCGATCGATCATCCAGAGAATATTGACTATCAATACAACTTGGCGATGGCGATGAAAAAGCAGGGGGACCTGCAAGGGGCAGAACAGCAATTGCGTAAATCACTCAATCAAACCCCAGACCACCAACCTTCCAATCATGGTCTGGCGGAAGTTCTCAATCAGCAGGGGCGCACGGCTGAGGCCTTGCAGTTGATGGAGCAGTGGGCGGCGGTCGAACCTCACCAACCTCAGGCCCACGTTGAACTGGCTTGGCAAAAACGGGAAATGGGGGACACTGCTGGGGCAGAAATGTCACTCCAACAGGCGCTACGATTGCAGCCGAATAATCCTGTAGCTCAGGCTCAGTTAGGACAGATTTACCATCAGACCGGACGCAACTCGGAAGCGGTTGCAATGTACCAGAATTCGTTACAGAACAACTGGAATCAACCCGAGGTTCATTCCCGTCTGGCCTCGCTACAGGGACCCATGTCGGTCCAGCAGGAACGAGCCCGCATGGCAGCGGCGAATTCTCCGTATTCAATTCCTTACGGAACTCAGACAGCAGCGATGCCTGGTGCTTGGCAACCTTATGGCCCCACCGTCACCTCGATGCAGCAAGTTCCGATGATGCAATCCGCCGAGATGGCTCCCACCCCGATCACGACTGGTGATGTCAACGCCGACCCGGCCCATTCTGGTGACGACGCGACCCTCAATCGCTAAGCGGAGTCATTTTCGAACGACTCGAAACGCCGTTTACCTCGCTCAAATTCCCGGTACAAATGCTCTTTTTTACCGGGAGTCTTGATGTTTTGCTGCGATCTCTTGAAAATGGGAATCATCGGTAATTTTACTGATTTTGCCTCCGCACAGGTCTAAAATGAATCGTCTTGGCAATTCAAGAACAAACTGAGATCTGCGTTGTGGTTCACTCCCGTAACTCTTCTGCTGATGCAAGAGTTCCTTCTCTTAAAGATGAGAGTGCTTCGGAAGGCTTCCACTGAAACGTACAGAAATTGTCTGCACGTTAATTCAGTGTTAATTCCCGATTCTATTCGTCGATTATAGACGTTTTTGATCAGGCGTTCTGGTTCTCAGTGGTTCTTGTAACCTCTAAACTGGGACTGACTTCTTAATGGGAGTCTAATGCAAGCGAGAGAGGGTTTACTCTCTTACGCAAA
>JAGQQC010000063.1:5539-15105 GCA_020426395.1 Planctomycetaceae bacterium | reverse complement strand
ATTCGGAAGGTTTCAATCACCATGTTTTCACGCCGCGAATTTCTGGAACTGACTGCCGGGCTCGGAATGATTCCCCTGTTGAACACGTTCGAGCTTGGTTCCGCTTCCGCAGACGAAGTGACCAATACCGGCAATCTCGCGATCGGAACGTTTCGGTTTGATGTCTCCCCACCGATGGGGCATTCTCTCTGCGGAGGTTGGATTAAACCGGTCGAAGGCTACGATGACGAACTCGAAGCCATCGGTGTGGTGATTACCGGTGCAGGTAAACCGATTGTCTTATGTGCCGTGGACTGGACCGGGCTTTTGAACTCCGCCCATATCGAATGGCGGAAGGCCCTCGCCGAAGCGGCCGGCACGACACCCGAACGGGTCGCTGTGCAATGCGTGCATCAACATAACGCGCCGTTTGCCTGTCTTGATGCGGAAGAGATCATCCTCGAACAGGGCGATCTGCCGCATATCATCGAGAAGGGTTACTACTACGAATGCCTCGATCGGGGAAGAGCGGCGATCAGCGAAGCGCTCAAACAAGCCGTTCCGCTGACGCATATTGCGAACGGGGAGGGAAAGGTTGAGAAGGTGGCTTCCAACCGACGTTTCGTCGGCGCGGATGGCAAGATCGAACATTGGCGCGGAAGTTCGGGAGGAACCGAGGAACTGCGTGCGTTACCGGAAGGCCTGATCGATCCGTGGTTAAAAACAGTCGCTTTCTATTCAGGTGATAAGAAAGTCGCTTCCCTCCATTATTATGCGACTCACCCGATGAGCTATTACGGAGACGGTCGGGTCACGAGTGACTTCGCCGGTCTCGCACGCAAACGACGTCAAACTGATGAGCCCGATTGTACGCACATCTATTTCACCGGCTGTTCCGGCAACATTGCCGCCGGCAAATACAACGACGGCAGTAAACAGGCTCGCATCGATCTGACCGACCGCGTATACGCGGGGATCGTCGCTTCCGAAGCCGACCTGAAACCAGAATCCATCGGCACCGTCGGTTGGAAAACGCAAGACATTCTCCCCACGCCGCGCGCCTCTTTGGATGAAGCCAAGATCATGGAAGGAATCCGCGACAAAAAGAACCCGGTCGTCCACCGCAACCGTCCATCCTATATGGTCACCTGGCTCCGTCGCTGCAAACAAGAGATTCCGATCGTACTCAGTTCCCTCGCCATCAACGACACGGCTCTGTTACATCTCCCCGCGGAATCGTTCCTCGAATACCAACTCCGCGCGCAGAAAATCGGCAACGGCAAATTCATCGCCACCGCCGCATATGGCGACGGCGGCCCCTGGTACATCCCCGTGAAGGAAGCGTACCCGCAGGGCGGGTATGAAGTAAGCGTCGCGTTTTGTGAACCAACGATGGATGATATGTTGATGGCGGGGATTGGGAAGTTGTTGGGGTGAAGGGTGGAGAATAAATTTAGCGCGAAGATGTGTTGTGATGAAAACGGAAAATGAAATCATCCGCAATGGTTTCCGCGACCCGACACTGGTTCCCTCCTACCCGTTCGGCGGAACAACGATTTATGATCCGGAGAAGATGTGGTGCACGGTGACGGAGGGGGATAAGTACCGGGTGGTACAGATTAAGGAGTAAAAGTTATTCATCATCATAGGCGTCGCCAAGTCCGCTAAAATTTTCTGATAACCAGAACCAAGCTAGGCCTCTGGATTCGATCAACCTTTCAAACAGTTCTGTGAAACTTTTCGCGATTATTGGACATGAGCCCGCTACGGCGTGGCAATCCCAGTTGCTGTCATAACAGCGGCCTCTTCGTTTTTCATTCAAGTCGATTGTGATGTATTGCTCTCCCGATTTACCGATAATGTACCAGTCATAGCTAATATCATCTCGGCCATCATCAAGTGCAATCACAGGGTTTGCTCGCACAAATTCATTCGGAGCCACAATGTCGATCGAATAATCTGCTGCGTCGAATAAGGAAACTCCGCCACAAGAGTGATAAAATTCATCAAGATCATCAGGTAGTGTTTCGACGAATGATGGTCGTCCTGATGGTGGGCGAATGTGGCAATCTTCGTACTGGCTCAATTTTTCCAAAAGTAATCTTATCGTCACTTTTATGCGTTCTGTTTTTAATTCTGAAATTGTTGGTGTAACCCGACGTAACCCGCATCTCACTTCTTAAAAATCAAATACCCAATACACCCCACCAAAAGTGCAATCCCGGCTCCGATCATCCAGTTCCAGTAATTGATGTTGTTGTGTGTTGGTGTGCTTTGGGGGGTGGGATTGTTCGCGGTTTCTGTTGGCCTTGATTCTGGTTCGGGAGCGGGTAGCTCGGGTTCGGGGAGATTATCTACCTCGATTGTTAAATGCGTCCAGTAGAGTTCGACCATTCCCGCGGCGAGGCCAGTTTGTCCGGCCAGTGATAGATCGGTAATTCTTCCTTTGGAAAAATTCTCTTTCCGCAATTCCTGGAAGGTTTCGTTTTCCCCATCCGCGGCGAGCCAGATCAATTGGTCTCCTTCCCGTTTCAGACGCAGCTTGCCGCTTTTTGATTTGGCGGGAATGTGGTCCTGCGAGAATGACCTTCTGTTCTGATCGCGGTCGCCTGGTTCCGGGGGGGCAGGCACGCCGAGTTGCGCTTTGAAAACCTCGCCGTAGCGGGGGCGATTGATCCGCTCCAGACGGGCACAAAAACCGCTCGCTTCTTCCAGCATCATCTTCGCCCCGGCACCGTAACCCCGCTTGGGGATTTCCATTTCCGTAATTTTGAAGGTTCCCGTGATCGTGAAATCACCATTGAGACCGAACCGGCTGATGATCCCCGAGGGTTGAACGCGATTCTCTTCGGTGGAAGTGATGGCGATCCGCACCCCTTCGTCGGTCAACTCGGTGAATTGCTCGGAACCTTGAGAACCGAATACTCGGAAATACCTCGGATCGACTTTATCGGTAAGATCGAATTCGTAAACCTCGGCCCGAGCCGGAAGAGAGCAGAGAATAATTAAGCAGAACAAACCAGTGAGTGTTTGAAACAAGCGGCAGCGCAGACTCATTAGTTAACCATTCTTTTTTCCTGGTGATCGGCAAATGAAGATTAAACTTTTGAGTGTGTGCTGAATTCTTCTACTATGTCGAATTGGGATCAAAATGGAACGTTAATTCGTCCGTTCTCGACTATTTGCCATAAATCCAGTTCATCGGCACCCGCGTGATATTCGTCTGCGCCAACCCATTATTCTCGGTGCGATCTCCCGCACAGTGGCCCAGGACGATGTGATCACCGACGACTTCCAGCGCCGTATAGCAGTACCAACCGTTCGGGTTGTCGTACAAGTTACCGATCACGTTCCAGGTCTCTCCTTCATCCTTCGAAACAGCCAACGTTAATGGTGTTCGTTTACCGATCAAATCTTTGGATATCCCGGCGTGATTATTCCAGACGGCAACAAGGTCGCCCGTTTGTGGGAGTCGTTCGATCGTGGCGGGAGAGACCGGGGAAATCAGATTCCCCGGGGCCAATTGCGTCCAGGCCTCTCCCTGATCGCTGGAATAAGTGAGAAATTGCGTTCCGCCGCTCGTGCGAACGAACATCATCAGGCGGCCATCGTTAAGTTCGATCAACCCTGGTTCCTGTTGCACAACTTTCTTTCCATTGATTGGGGTGGCGTCGGGGACTTCTTCTGATCGAGCCCAAGTCTGGCCTTGATCGTCCGAGTAGTAACAGACGAGACGACCGTTTGGATTGAACTTGTCGTTGATCTTGGTGTGCTGGGCAACGGCGAGGATCAGTCGTCCCGATTTGAGTTGCACAACGCGGTCGTTGTTGAGAACGTAATAATCAACTTCTTTATCGGGGATGATCGAGACGGGTTCGGACCAACTGGCGGTTTCATCTTTACTGAAACGAACGACTGGGCGGCAGTCGTCCCAACTATTTTTGGCAAGATAAAAGAGAGCGATTGTTCCATCAGGCAGACGAAGTAGTGAGACGGACATGATGTTTTCGCCCGCATGGTTGTCGAGAACTTTCACACTTTCATTCGTCCAGGTCGCTCCGCCATTGGTGGAGGTTCGACTGGCGAGATAGGCGGAGGAATTATCCGCTGCTCCATCGGTGTAATGCGTGTAAATAAAGAGGAGACGTCCATCTTTCAGTTGAATGAAGTCACCTTCACTGTTGCGTGGATTGTCGGTAGCTGGGGGAAGCAATTCAGTCCGTTGAATCGGATCGGCGGCAACAGCAACTACGGGCACAAACAGCAGAACGGAGAGCAAAAGTAGACGTAAGGCAGGCATGAAAATCTCGTAGTACGTGGAAGGTCAGCAAATAATTCAACGATTTCCACGGTACCAAGCCACCAGAGCAGAGGAAAGAGTCGACCAGACAATCCGCTAACGTTGTCTGAGGTTTCCGAGTTTTAATGCGAGCGCTGGATGGCGAACTCGGTCAGCTCTTCGAGGATCGTGCGGCTGTTGCTGGCGGGAAGTTTGGCCAGATGAGCGCGGGCGGAGGTGGCGTATTCGTTCGCCGTCTGGCGGGCGGAATCGATCACCCGGTATTCCTGAATATAAGGAGCCAGTTTTTCCCAATTTTCGGGAGACGGATTCGCCAGTAACCCGCGGATTACTTCTTCATCAGCCGGGTCTGCTTGTCGCAGCAGGCGAATTAATGGGAGAGTCATTTTTTGTTTGTAGAAGTCGGAGCCCAGCGATTTTCCCGCCTGGGTTTCTTCTCCCATGATGTCGAGAATGTCGTCCGCAATCTGGAAAGCAGAGCCCAAATCTCGTCCGAATTGTTCGAGTGCTTCGGTTTCTTCGGCGGTGCAACCGGCATAGTGAGCGCCGAGTAAACAACTGACGGCGCAGAGCTCAGCGGTTTTGCCGTCGATGATTTCGAAGTACCGTTCCTCAGTGAGATCGAGATTTCCCCGTTCGCCAATCTGCGTCAGTTCTCCTTCACAGACGACGTTGGTGGACCGCCCGATTTTCCGGCAAGCAAAGGTGCTGTCGAGACTACTGGCCAAATGGAATGAGTGAGTGAACAGATAATCTCCAAAGAGAACACTCGTTTCCGTATTCCAGCGGCTGTTCACCGTTGCGACATGCCGGCGGGTTTCTGCATCGTCCAGGACGTCATCATGTACGAGCGTTGCGGTATGGATCATCTCAACGACGGCGGCGAGCACATGGTGGTTGTGGTTAATGCCTCCGCAGGCATCTGCCGTCAGTAACAGCAGGGTGGGGCGGATACGTTTGCCCCGGAAGCGGGAAACATGCTCGTGAATATCCCGGATGACGGGCTGATCTGTCTGGAGTTCTTCAGCGAAAATCTGTTCTGCTTTAAGCAGATCCGTTCCAACCGCTTCCAGAATTTTTGCGATCAGATTTTGTTCGGCCAAATCCTTGCTGGTATCCATGTGCGTCGACTTCTGCGGTCTAACTTGTTCTCAGAGCGTTGCTTACCGTTTTCAATCCGGTGGGAGTGGGAAGAGTCTGTTGTGGAGAGTGTACTCTCCCGGATTGCCCAATTATAGTCAGAACCGAATTTATTCGGACGCATTAACAGGCTTTGTTCTGAGAAAATGACCACTTTTTCCGCCCGACTTTTCGACGAGCTGGATGGGGCCGAGAACCATTTCGCGGTCTATCGCCTTACACATGTCGTAAATCGTGAGTGCCGTGACGGAAACGGCGGTGAAGGCTTCCATTTCGACGCCGGTTTTCCCTTCCGTTTTGACGGCGGCCTCAATGCGAATGGTTTGTTCATCGGGGAAATCAAAATCAATGGTGACCGAGTCGATTGGGAGAGGGTGGCAGAGGGGAATGAGGTTCCCAGTCTGTTTGGCCCCCATAATGCCGGCCAGGCGGGCAACTTCGAGAACATCTCCCTTTTTGAAATCGCGCTCCTTAATACGGGAGAGGGTCTCGGGCTGCATTGTGACGTAACCCTCCACGCGAGCAAGTCGGGAGGTAACCGGCTTGGCACCGACATCCACCATACGGCTGGCACCAGATTCATCGAAGTGGGTTAAGTCGGCCATGGGATCATCTGAGAAGTAAGAAGCCACTGGAAAGCTATTATTTAATCTATCAGCGAATCAAAGTCACGGCTACTGTCGATAACAGCACGAATTAGAATACCGTCTTCAATGGGGACATAAAACAGAACATAGCGTTTGTGGGTGAAGAATCGAAGGTCGGGTAGCAAATCAAAGCGGGGGGTTCCCATCAGGGGCTGGCGGGCATATTGTTCTGCCTTCGCGTAGATCTCCTCGATAAGTTTCTCAGCAACAGTTGGGCGATCGTGTTCGATAGCGACGTAATCGAGTAAATCATTAAGTTGTTTTGTTGCTTTATACAGCCAGTTGACTTCGGTCATCACTGATGTTGCTTTGCTGACTCAAATCGTTCGCGAATTCCTCTTTTCACCTCTTCAATGTCCAGTGGACCATATTCCCCTCGTTCCGCTTCGGCAGCAGTTTCATCCAGCATGGCCTTGAGTCGTTGGGTCTGTTCGAATTTACGAACTGCCTTTTCCACCGATTCAGGCGGCTTTTCGCTTTTACATTCCTCGATCAGGAAATCGCGGAAGAGCTCCAGTTCGGTAGGTTCTGATGGCATTAGAAAGTCCTCCAGCAGAGGGCTGGGATTAGTATGTTTTGGGTCTTTTTAATTCTAACACTCGATTTCCGGCCAGGTCAAAGGAGAAAACAGCCAAGCGGTGACAATAAAAAAACCGTCATGAACGAAGAGGTTCATGACGGTAATTGATCCGTAAGTTATTAGTAGACGCAGTGAGTCTTACTCGAGATTTGTCTCACCTGCGTACAAATAACGTGGAGATTGAAATCGCCCATGTTGCTTGCAGGAGGACGAATTTGAATCCTGAAAGCCAGCTTCATGCGGGCTTTCATTGATTCACGTTCGACTTATGCGATTTGTTTTTTACGTCCAACCAAAGTCCGGATACGTTCGGCGAGCAAAGCTGCGTCGAAAGGTTTACGGAAGGTTTCGTTGAACAAGGTTCGGTCGAAACCGCTAGCATTGTCATCATCGCTCAACAGACCGATGAGTACGGTTTCGAGGTATTCGTTGTTCTTTTTCAAGTTTTGTGCAATCATCAGGGCTTCATGCCGTCCGAGTGTGAAGTCGATGACAACACAATCCGGATGCAATGATTCGGCCTGAATTCCAGCTTCGAAACCGCTGATAGCAGATTCGATGCGGAAATCATCGATGCCGATCATCTCGCCGAGGTTACGACGAACATTTTCGTCAGCACCTACCAGCAGAATTTTACCCATGGCTTCATCTTCAAGTTCACCCAGAGGCATACCGTGCTCTTTGAGGAAACGAATCAGGTGTTCGCGAGGAATCCGGCGGTCTTGTGAACCGGGGATACGGTATCCTCGTAAACGCCCTGAGTCGAACCATTTGCTGACGGTTCTCGGGGCAACTTTACAGATCTTAGCTACCTGACCAGTAGTGAAGATCGTCCTCATCGCGGGCTCTCCAATCGTTTCATTTGATCCTGCAGAGGGACATTCCCTCCAAACGTGTGCCTCAAACTGCAATGAATTTCGTTCAATTCGGGTTCAGGGTCCGATTCGATGAAAATCGTTGCAGATATGGACTGAGGTCACTGTTTAGCAACATTAAAAGGAAGTTGCACAAGAAAATGCTGTCAGATCGGTTTGATCTGAAGCCATCTAGTGTTTCCAGTAATAACCAGAGAAGTTGGACTCCCGTATAACTGTCGACCTCATGTCTTCAGCATGCGGAAGTTGGGGCAGGGACCGGAGGCTTATCGCCTGAGCATCCGGCTCGATTGGTGAATTGGCATCCTTAGTGTCTCCCCCCTATGTAGACAACTTTTACTTGAACGCAAACCTTGCTTCCTTGCATGGGTTACACCCTCTGGGTGTCTCGCGTTTAGGCTCCAGTTGCCTGCACTATTCTTTCGACCGGACGCGGGTATCGACTTTAGGGTGTTTAGCGGCCATAACCAACGAGACCGTTATTGCACGTACGACGATTCGCGCTGTGGTAGAGCTCGTCGGGGTGGTTGACTGAATGGGTCGCAAACGGTCAATTGGAAGAAAATTCTCACAGGATCGAAACTTACAGCGAACCTTCGCTTGCGAAGAATTGAAAAGTCCTGGTGACAAAAAAACAGGTCTGCAAATAGCAAAAATGTTCGAAGAAACTTTGTATTCGGGTTGACCGAATTTTTCGGAACATGTGGATTGCGATCATCGGTCGCGTGTTATCGGGGGCTGCTTCTAAATACTTAAGCTGTGAAGCAATCAATTTTGTATGAATATCGGATCAGGCTGCTCTTCGGTTCTGGCCGGCGTCGGTGTCGAACTCGCCATTCTCTTTAATGTCATCGAATTGAACCGTCAGCCGTTTGGAAACACCGGATTCTTCCATAGTCACTCCGAACAGGCGGTCGGTGACTGTCATGGAAGGTTTGCGGTGAGTGATCATGATGAATTGGGTTTCCGACTGGAACTCTTTGACGACATTAATAAACCGTCCTATGTTCGCTTCGTCCAAGGCGGCATCAACTTCGTCCAGAATGCAGAAGGGGCTTGGTTTGCTGCGGAAGATCGCCATCAGCAAAGCGACCGCCGTCATGGTTTTTTCACCACCACTTAACAGTGAGATACTTCGGAGTTCTTTTCCAGGAGGACGCGCGACAATTTCGATTCCACATTCGAGTGGATCATCAGGATCCTCCAGAATGATATCCCCATTTCCGCCTCCAAACAGTTTTCGGAACAGATCCTGAAAATTCTCCCGAATCGAGTTGTACGTTTCCAGGAACATCCGACGGCTTTCCGTATTGATCCGGCGGATTATATCTTCCAGAGCATTTTTGGCCTGGGTCAGGTCTTCCAACTGCATACTCAAATGAGCGAAACGGGTTTCCAGCGAGTCGAGTTGATCAAGGCTTTCTGTGTTGATACTCCCCATCGTTTTTAACCGCTGACGCAGTTTGCTCACGCGCGATTCAATCTCTTCGCGGATTTGCTCGTACAGTTCGATAAACTCAGCATTTCCCAATACCGGTTCATCGGCTGAGTGATCTGATTGCTGTTCGCTGTTTGATGGCTCCAGTTCTTCTGACTCCGTTTCTTCGCCAGAGACAATTTCTTCCGAATCGAAGTCCTCAATGGGTTCATCGTCAACAAGTGAAGCATCTTTCGAATCAGGATCGATTTCTGCGGTGGATTCTTTGTGCCCGTTTTCTGGTTCTGCTTCCTGTTGCCAATACAGACGAACGGCAGAGGCGCCGGAACTGACGACTTGTTCCAGGCTCAACTGATACTCTTCTTCAATTCGTTCACGAAGGGTTTTCAGTTGCATCTGGAATTCTTGCAGGCGAATCTCTTCCTGATGGACTCGGTCGGAAAGCTCACGTCGCCCTTGGCGCAATTTACTTTCCTGCTCGACTAACTCAGTTCGCGCATCGCGACAGCCCCGCTTCAATCGCATTTCTCTCAGCGAATTCGCTTCCAGTTTTTCTGCGATCAGTGCCTGAGTGGCCAGCTCAGAATTGATATTCAACAGTTGCAGT
>JAGQQC010000063.1:0-5529 GCA_020426395.1 Planctomycetaceae bacterium | reverse complement strand
GAAGCTCTGTCAGTTTGGTTTTGAACTCCCGGTAACGTTCTTCCGCTTCTTCGCGCCGCTCCAGCCGTTGGCCGAGTTCATGTTCCAGGCGATCAAACGCGGTTTGCAAACTACTCAGACGTTCCTCCTGCTTTGCCAGTTGCAGTTGTTCGTCCGTTGCAGATTGTTTTAACAGTTGCAGTCGATGTTCCGAGTTCGCGAGGGCGTGTTCTTTTTCTTCGATAACCGATTGCAAGCTCGCGTGTTGTTTCTCTGCGTGAGAATGTTCCTCGAAAGCCTGTTCCAATTGCTGGTTGAGTCGGTCGTGTTCAATACGATGTTTCTGGGACTGGGTTTTCCCGGTTTTGTGCCGGGTCGTTAGCTCGTCGACTTGCTTTTGTTTTTGCTCCAAACTCATTCTGGCTGTGCGGAATTGCTCCGTTTGCTCTTCCAGTTCTCGTTCTTTTTCTCGCTTGAGGTTCTGGATTTCACGTAGATCGGCGTGAAGTTGATCTGCCTGGGCCGTTTCTTCATCGATTTTCTTCTCCTGCAGTTGAATATCGTGCCGCAGTTGGCGAAGTTCCGATTTTCGCGTAATAAGCGATGTTTCTGAACGCAGGCTGCCCAGATAAAGCGTGCCATCGGCTTCCAGCAGTTCGCCTTGAAGAGTCACAAAACGGGTGGCGTGATTAGCTTGTTTCTGCAGGGCGAATGCCGCTTCTAATGTTTCCACCAACCAGGTTTCCGCGAGCAGTAACTCTGGAAGTTCGGGAATAGGGCAGGCGGTGACGAGTTGATCGGCGCGACAGACGACTCCTTCGATTCCGTTGAAGTTTTCACGGTTTCCTGATCGGGCTTTCTGTTGAGAAAGTGAGAAAAAGCCGACGCGCTCCGAGAGTTGAATCTGGTGCAGATAGATGTGCTCCATGATGGGAGTGGCATCGTTCACCACGATTAACTGGGCCCGTAGACCAAGGGCCACTTCCAATTCGGCGGCGTGCAATAAGTCAACTTCGAGCAGATCCGCAACTGAACCTCGGATCTCGTTCCAGGGAGTTCCCGATTCGGGACTGTTCGCGCGCTTGAGAATTTCGCGGACGCCCAGTCCGATTCCTTCTTCACGAAGTTCGAGATCTTCAAGAACGGTTTTCCGTGCTCGAATGCCGCTTAACTCTTCCCGGAGAGTGGAGATATGCAGGACCAGTTCACGATGACGTTGGTTTAATTCCTGATACTGCTGGTCATGAAATTCCAGTTCTCGCTTTGTCGAATCGAGTTGCTCCTGATGAGCGTCGTGAACTTCCTGTTGTTGATCTCGTTCTGTTTCAAAATGAGAAAGCTGACGGTCGATTTCCTGCTGTTCGCGATGGGTTTCCTCCATCTGCAATCGAAGATTATCAACCGCATCCTGCAAGCTTTCGACACGATGCGCCGCACTGGCCATCTGCTGAGTTTGATCCAACAGATCTTTTCGGGCTTCTTCCAGTTTGTTGCGGTCCGAAGAGACACGAACGGAGAGTTCCTGAATGTGCGAACTTCCTTCGTCGATCCGTTTCTGCTGTGACTCAAAATCAGATCGAAACCGGTTAAGTTGCTCACGCGTGTAGGCATGCTCTTGGTGTCCCTCTTTGGCGCGGAGCATCAAGGTGGAACGCTGATGTTGTAAACGGGTCAGTTCGTTTTCCAGCTCACGGATGCGACTCGATTGATGACGCTGGGTTGCTTCAAGTGAAGCGATTTGTTCCCGGTTTTCTGAACGCTCTGTTTCAATCACGGTGAGGCGTTCATCGATTTCATTCAGATCTTGTTCTGATTTGGATAGCTGAGATTCGAGCTCCGACTGTTGTCCATTTTTTTCTTCCAGACTTTTTCGGGCCGATTCCAGTCGCTCTTCAATCTGGCTTCCCTGGTTGTGAATATAGCGATAATCGTCCGCCGCTAAACCCAACCAAAGCTGCTTCAATTCAATTGACAAATCACGATAGCGTGAGGCTTTTACTGCCTGATCGCGGGTGGCATTCAGTTGTGATTCGACTTCATCAACAATGTCGGTCAACCGTTTGAGGTTTTGGTCGACATGTTCCAGTTTCCGTTGAGCTTCAATTTTCCGGGACTTGTAGCGACTGATCCCGGCGGCTTCTTCGACAATCGCTCGGCGACTGGAGACATTGGCTTGCAGAATCTGACCGACACGGCCCTGTTCGATGATCGCATAGGCCGAGCCACCCGTACCCGTTCCACTGATCAGGTTGCGGACATCTTTCAGTCGAACCGGCTGTTGATTGATGATATATTCAGAATCTCCACTGCGCCATAATCGGCGTCCAATCTGGACTTCGTCGAGATCAATCGGAAGAAACCGGCTGGTGTTGTCGAAGGTGAGCAGGGCCTCGGAGACTTGAGCCGGTTTGCGAGAGGCGGACCCATTGAAAATGACATCCGACATCTCCTTCCCGCGGAGACTTTTCGCACTTTGGTCGCCCAGCAGCCATTTAATGGAATCGACGACGTTGCTTTTGCCGCTCCCGTTAGGGCCAACAACGCCCGTAACTCCCTCCGAAAAGTCAAACCGTGTCCGGTCCGCAAAGCTCTTGAACCCAAAAAGTTCCAGAGACTTCAGCATTGCAAAACCTTAACAAAAAACGGTCGGAATCAGGAGGAAGGAACGACGACTGCGAATCAAAATGAACATCGTTCAACTCAGAAAGAAAGATCTTGGTAGAGACAACGAAATCCCGAACCGGCAATCAGCCTGGTTTGAACGAGTTACTCTTTATCTCTCTTGAACGGGTTTTTGAAATCGAAGAAACGTGTTCGTCGTTCGACGTAATTGGACTTTTTTAATTCTTCACTATCAGGGGCATCGATCTCGACATCGTTGTCACGCTCTTCTTCACCACCGACTTGTCGGATGCCGCCCTCATCATCATCTTCTTCATCAAACGTAGTGCCGTCTTCAGAACGTGTCCCTCGGGCATCGTGGTTACGTTGTTCTGAGAAAATATTCGGTACGTTATTACTGTTACCGACCCGAACACGGCTTCCTTTTGATTCAGAATCGCCTGAAGCGATCGCAGGTCGAACATAAAACTGGCCTGCTTTGGGCAAGGCGTTGATTTCAAGTCGTCCCGGCAGATTCCCCTGAACGTCGGCCTCACTAAGCATGCTGGCGACATCCGGGTAGGATGCTCCCATATCAACGACAGCCTGGATGACTTCGCTGATCTGATTATTGACGACTTGTTGCTGCTTTTGTTCGGGTAAATGGAAGTTGTTAATGGTGATCTTGCCATCTCCCGCTTCCCCTTTGATCAGAATTTCTTTTCCTGCTCGCAAGACCAGCGGAGTGTGGAATTTTTGTCCCTTTCCGAAGAGAACAATTTCCGCTTTCTTTCTGGTAGTCAGGTGAATCATGGGGGCTGATTCCGTTTTCACTTCGTGCAGAACGAACTGATCATTCATGCTGTTACCACGAATATAGGGGTCATTTTCGTCCAGCGTAGACAACGCTCGAAATGCTCCGTATCGCAATTCAGCACTGGTAATGTTTCCTTTGCTGATTAATTCTCGCAGTTTCAAATGGGCTTCCACATCATCGACGGCGGCGATGGCAGCCAGAGCGTAGATACGAAATGCAGGCTCTTTTTCTGCCGCTTCGATTAATTCATCCAGCCCCGTTGTTTCGCCGATATACGACAACGCCAGGGCCGAGTTAAAACGGACTTCCAGCCATTTACTGTCGAGACCTGCTTCCAATGTTGGAATCGCTTCATTGCCGATCGCTTCCAGTTCAATCGCGGCGGTTTCCGCGGTTTTCGGATCCAGCAATTTATCTTTCAGTCGGGTCATACGAATATTTTGCGCAACAGGGGTTTCCCGGAAGGCGATTCTTCGGACTACGTTCAGATACCGCGAATGATTATCTTCATACTGCGGCATAATTTTCAGTTCGATTTCCGTATCTGTTTTGGCATGAGCCATCGAGATTCGAATTCCATACTCATCGTAGTGATAAAACCGGTTTCCAATTTTATCCGAAATCCTTTTGGCGTTACGGACGCTGCGGAAATCGTTGTTCAGGTAAAGTTTCATCTCCCGTTCTTTGAGAGACCGTCCACCGCTCAGAATTTTGCCTCGCTTTTGCATCCCGATTTGGCTGGTGTCATCCCCAGTGTCAGTTGAGACAAGAATAGGTCCTTTCGCTACCGCCAGCGCGTGACCTTTTTTGATACCTTCACCCGGAGTTGGCAAAACTTCGGTCAGATACGTTTCCAGCAACCATCCTCCGTTCAAGCTGGTCGCTTCACTGGATCCCGGAATATAGACTTCGACATCGAACAAATCCCCTTTTTGAACCAGGGGAGGGAGCATCCCTTTGACTTCCACCAGCGTTGTGTTGGGAGATCTTAGAATTCGGTTGGCATCTTTGACCCCTTTTAAGGCCATTTCTCGTTTAAGGTAGGTGCGCTGTGTCGAAATGGGGGGATCATCGCCAGTTCCTTTGAGCCCTACGACCAACCCGATTCCATAAACACGGACCGCCGTGTTTCCACCAATTCGAGTATATTCGCCCACCATGGGAGTGTGCAGGGTGGTATCCAGATCGTCCTCGTCCAGGCGATCGAATTCATCCTGCTTGAATGGATTGAGATCATTCAGAGAAGGGAGTGAAGGAAGCTGGGCCTGTACCGGCAGGTAGCTCAACCCCCAGATCATTCCGCAAAACAGACCCCGAAGGATCCAGCGGTGAATGGGTTTAGAGCAATGCTTCTGATCCAAATGATAAACAGCGGGCGTTGTCATCGTGTTCGAGTCCTTTCGAGAACGACGATCGCATTCGATTGATTTTAGTTCCACCAGTCTGACCCGGCGACGAAGCCTTGGTCGGAGACTGATTTCCCTTTTCCTGAAAGCCAGTTAACGGTCAACGTTTTCTGAGTAATCTCAAAAGTTCAGTTACTCGCACCAGTCTCAGGCAGTAATGATACAGAGAGAGCTTGATCTGATCCGTTCGGGCGCGTTCCCGGCGCACGACCAATCCGGCCAGAGAGGGGGGCAAGATATTGCTATACTCCATTCAGGTCAAGATCGGTCTCGCGACGCCTCCTTCGGCCTGCTGTTGGAGATCAAAACGAGGAGGCTGGAAAACCGCCACGAACTTCCTCTCCAGGAAGAAAACGAAGAAACCATTCCGGATTGAACGGAATCGATTTGCTATAAGTCACTTTTAGACAACAGCTTACCCCGCTTAAAAAAAAGAGGGTGAACCTTGCAGGGCGGTGAAGGTCTGATATACTGTTACACGCTTGCCCCGGGCCCACTCTGATTTGCTTACTGAAATCAGAACTGGTCCCAGGAAACCAAGCCCAAGTGGCGGAATTGGCAGACGCGCTAGGTTGAGGGCCTAGTGGACATAATAGTCCGTGGAGGTTCGAGTCCTCTCTTGGGCACTTGAAGTTGATTCAAGTCCAACTATTGCTGAGACAATAAAAAAGGGTTCACGGTAATTTACCGTGAACCCTTTTTTTGTGTCTATCACGAGAAGTGATC
>JAGQQC010000639.1 GCA_020426395.1 Planctomycetaceae bacterium | reverse complement strand
AAAAAAATCGAAGCGATCATCCGGACCTTCAAACTGGAAGAAGTGAAAGACGCTTTGTCCGAAATTGGCGTTCAAGGAATGACGGTCTCCGAAGTACGGGGATTTGGTCGCCAAAAGGGTCATAAAGAACAATATCGCGGTGCCGAGTATACCGTTGATTTTCTTCCCAAGGCGAAGATGGAAATTGTCGTCAGTGACGAGCAGTCTGAGAAAGTGATTGAAACGATTCTGCAGTCGGCACGTACTGGTCAAATTGGCGATGGAAAAATCTTTGTGACCAACCTCGATCAGATGATCCGGATTCGTACCGGTGAAAAAGGGGATGAGGCGCTTTAGCGTCGACTCTCTTCTGGTTGAGATTGCAGCTAGAAACATTGAGGTTCTCCGTGATTCTTCAGAGTTATACAGGCTCACTGAGAATGAATTATCGAGTTTGCCCATTCCGGCGGAGAGAAGTCGCTCGTTCGATTCGCATTAAAAATATCGCGTACTTAAAAGGGTACGTGGAACAGGGTCAACATGACCACAACAGAGCTTACTAACATTGATACTGATTGGGTTGGAACCTACTCTGAACAGATCGCAGCTTTGCGTGATCCGGAGAGTCGGTACTATCAGGAACCCAAAAGTGGTCTCCAGACGGCGCTTGCAATTTCTGAAGCAACTGATTCCATCCTGCTGAAGATGTGGGAGCATTGCCTCCAGGAACTTCCTGAATTTGATCAACAGATCATTCGGGAGGGGATGTTGATGATTGCAGTGGGTGGATCGGGTCGAGCTGAGCTGGCTCCCTATTCTGATACCGATTTGCTGTTTATCTACAACCCGGCTTGCTATCTTCAGGCGCGCAAGTTGATGGACCGGTTTATCCCGCTAACGTGGGATGTCGGTCTGAAACCGGGGAGTAACTTCACGACGACAGCCCGCATGATCGAGATCTGTAAGGAGAATCTGGAGAGTGCCTCGGCTGTCGCTGAATCAAGATTGCTCTGGGGATCGGAAACCAGTTTTTCACGTTTCCGAAAACTATTCTACAAGAAGGTCATCAAGCATCGATTGCGGGCATTCATTGATGCCTGTATCGCTGCCCGGGCCAATGAACAGGAACAACTTGGTTCAACAACCCGGCATTTGCAACCCAATGTGAAAAAGAGTAAGGGAGGGTTGCGCGATTTGCATCTCTTACGCTGGATTGCGTACGCGCATTATCAGGTAACTGATTTTGAAACCTTGAAACTGATGGGAGTTCTCAGCCGCGAAGATGTTCGCACCTTGCAAGCCGCGCAAGATTTACTACTGCGGATTCGGATCAATATGCATTTGCATGCTGATCGGGCTCATGATGTTCTGGATGCAGATGAGCAGATTCGACTGGCCCAGGAGTTTGGTTACCAGGATGACGAGACGCTGCGGGATGTCGAGTCATTCATGCGGGATTATTTTTTGAAGACTTCGGCCCAGGCCGAGTTGGTCGAGCGATTTGTGGCCTCACACAAAATCGAATCCCGTCTGGTACGAATGAGCCGACTGCTGACAACGTTGCGCGTTGAAAACGATTTCATCATGAGCCCTGATTACATCATGGTTCCCCCCCGTGCGCAGCATTTGCTGCAAGGGCGTTTGAAGCATATTCTCAGGTTATATCGCTCAACCGCTTATTACAGTAAGCTTCCAGATCCTCAATTAACACAGTTGCTGATGGAAGCTGCGCAGAAAATTGAAGAGCCTCCCACGGGAGAAGAAGCCACCATTTTTATGGAGCATCTGGCGCTACCCGGTTTTCTGAATGAGTCCATTCGGCATATGTTCCGTACGGAAGTGCTGGATCGGGTTATCCCCCAGTTTTCACACGTGCGTAACTTACTTC
>JAGQQC010000638.1 GCA_020426395.1 Planctomycetaceae bacterium | reverse complement strand
CACGAATCAGTGGTGGGCACAGCCCGGTTGTCTCACCTTCTCCCTGATCCTGGCTGCTACCGAGTTTGAACGAACCAAGCACCTCCCCTTGATTTCACTCGCTACAGGCTGGGCGATTGCCGACCTGCTGGAAGACTATGCGCCCGGTGAAATCGTCCAGTTGAAGTGGCCCAATGATGTTTATATGGGAGGTCGCAAAATCTGTGGGATTTTGACCGAAATGCCCTCACCTGAGGTCGTCATCGTCGGCATCGGTCTCAATGTGAACAACTCGTTTTACACCGCAACGGAGCAACTTAAAGAGCGCGCCACTTCACTTTTCGATCAAGTGGGGGATGAATATCCGCTCACAATCATCTTGATCGATCTACTGAAGCAACTGGAGACATCCTTGTCGAACCTGAGCCAGGGTGAATTGGCTTTCATCGCCAATTGGCCATCGCGCTGCCTCTTAATGGGCCGCACCATCACTCACGCAGCAGGAGAGAGACAGACAACGGGGCTTTGTCAGGGAATTGATCAGACGGGTGCCCTTTTGCTACAGACGGAACAGGGCCAGAAGCGGTTAATTGGTGGGACGATTTCCTCTTTCGGTTAATTATTTGTCATCACATTCCGGGACATACAGTGCCTCTCGCATTTGTGATGAAGTCTTAAACTGCTCGTTCTGAATTATTAAGTCCAGATGGTTAAGGTAGTGTTGGTACATATCCTCGGTTAAGAACCAGACATATCCATCATTTCCACCTCGGTGAAAATATAGCCGTTCTTTTGAACCAGCTTCTTCAAGAAATAGATTTACTATTTCAAGGGTTCGCAACGACGCCAGGGTCCATAGATCAGCACCGTGATGGATATCGAGCGTCTTGTGTACATATTCATCGTCGTAGATAAGAAACGCCCTTCCATCTATGACAACTTCATACCGTTCCTGACTTCGTTGATCCACAACATTCTCAATAGGCACTTTTTCCATTTGCAAGATTGAAAGGAATTGGCGAATGCATTCTCCAATATTACCTTCTGCTAATTCTTCTGAATCAGCGGGATAACTACGTCGATCCAGGCCTACACAATTCTCGTCTATCTCGGTGTATATATAACCTTGCTGGACGGATTCAATTAGTTGGTCACGAATGGTTGAATGATAACGTTCGTCAGAAAACTTCAGATACCCCATGCCGATGAGTTCATCTACGAACAGTATCGCTTGCTTGAGAGAGCCCTGATTCTTGCGGCTAAACAAGTTTTGAAGTTCCGATTTGATCCGACGAAAAACCATTCGGCCCCCTGCATTCAGGACTCTTTAACAAGCACCCACTCTTCGGTCTTATCCCTTGAAGTTCCGGGCTACCTCTACAAGGGTTCTTAACATGGCTCCCGTTGCGCCGCTGTCTCGTTCCGGTTTTTCGGATTCCGCGAAGGCGGGGCCGGCGATGTCGAGGTGAACCCACGGTTTCTCATCCACGAAGTGTTCCAGAAACTTGGCTGCCGTGATGGAACCTCCCCAGCGTGGCCCTACGTTCTTGATCTCGGAGACTTCGCTTTTCAGCAGATCTCCGAAGAAATCATGCATCGGCAATTCCCAAACGAACTCGTTCGTTTTATCGGCCGCCTGCTTGACGACATCGGCCCATTCCTCATCATTGGAGAAAAGTCCCGTAATTTCCGTTCCGAGTGCAATCATGCAGGCGCCCGTTAAGGTTGCCAGATCGATCAACTTGACTGCTCCATGATCAACCGCATAACTGAGCACATCCGCCAGCACCAGCCGACCTTCGGCATCGGTATTGAGCACTTCGATCGTTGTTCCATTTCGAGCGGTTAAGACATCCCCCAATTTGTAAGATGAACCGCTAACCATATTTTCCA
>JAGQQC010000637.1 GCA_020426395.1 Planctomycetaceae bacterium | reverse complement strand
ACGACTCCGACCAGATGCATGAGAAAGATCACCAGAGCAGGCAGGGTGAAGTCCCAACCTCCCTCTTCAACCAATCCCGGCAGAGGAATTGAAAACAACACAATGGAAGGAACAAAGGTCATCGTTAACAGCCAGTAGACCGGGAACCGAGCTGTGCAGCTCATGAGTGGTGCGATTAGCATCGTCACGACGCGGTCTCGCTGATTCTCGACAACCCGGGCGGCCATGATACCGGGAACAGCACAGGCGAACGAGGACATCAGGGGTAAGAAGGACTTGCCGCTTAAACCGAACAAGCGCATAAAGCGGTCCATCATCATTGCGGCGCGAGCCATGTAACCACAGTCTTCCATGATCGAAATGAAGAGGAACAGGAAGACAATTTGTGGCAGAAAGATCAAGACTCCTCCTACCCCGGCGACGACGCCATCAACCAGCAGACTACGTAAAGGGCCGGGGGCGATGAGGGACTCGATCCAACCGGAGACGGTTTCCTGTCCGAATTCACATAAGCCCATCACGGGATCGGCCCAGGTGATGATCGTTTGGATGATGAGAAACATCAACGCAAAAAAGAGGACCAGCCCAAAGACGTTGTGAGTCAGAATATTGTCGATGCGATCCGAGATCGAACGAGGTTTAACAGACTCCTCACGAGTAAAGAGCCCCGCCATAATCGATTTGGCCCATTGGTATCGGCACTCCGATTCAATTCGGGGGACCGTGCAATTTTGTTGGGCGAGATTTTCCCGAATACCAGTTAAGAACTGAGCGAATTCAGGACCCGTTTCCCGCAAACAACGTTTTTCGACAGAACCGTTGACGTCCAGAATCAAACGCTCCGTTTCGAATTCTTTAAGAGTACTAAGTCCGGATTCCGTCAGCTTCGCCTGAACCTGATGCATCGCTTCGTTAAACGGCTCCGGGAAGAGATTCAACCGCTTGGGCGTCGGTTTCTCGTTTAGTACTTTGGCGAGTGACTCTTTGATTTCTTTCGTACCCGTACCCTTGCGTGCGATTGCGGGGATCGCCGGAATGCCGATTCGTGAGCGGAACTCTTCCAGATTGAATTCATCTTTACGATCCTTCAGAGTGTCCCACATATTGAGGACGAGAATCGTTGGAAGCCCCATGTCGAGAATCTGGCTGACGAGATACAGGTTTCGCTCGATGTTGGTCGCATCAATGATACAGATGACAGCATCAATCTCACCGATGGAGGGGGCATGCCCCATCAACACATCGACCGAAACCATTTCGTCCGGAGTTCGTGGAGAAAGGCTATAGGTCCCGGGAAGATCGATTAAATCAATCTGGAGACCTTCCCAGTTCACGCGACCGATTTTTTTCTCAACGGTGACGCCTGGATAATTGCCCGTGCGGGTATTGAGGCCAGCCAGCATATTGAACAGCGTGCTTTTGCCAGTATTGGGATTGCCAATCAGGGCGACTCGGCTGGTGGCTATTGCTTGAGGGGAAGTAGTCATGTAGGAATGCAGACTCCAGTGAGCTGCGGGTACAGGTCGAGTCTACGGGGAGACTTTAATTACCGAGAGGAAGACCAGCGACCCTCACTGAATTAAATGATTTGTGCGATGATAGAATTGGTCGGGTGGGGGAGGGGCAAGGAGAGATTGTGAATTGTTGTGAGCAAAGTTTTCAGTTAACAAGCTCAACTTCAATCCGGCGAGATTCTTCGGGACGTAGAGCCAAACGAAAACCCCGAGTCAAAAAAGTGGAAGGTTGCCCAAAGGGGGCATTCCCCACGAATTCAACAACCTCACCTGTAATCAGACCCATTTCCATCAACCGGATCGAAATGCCGTCTTCACCATCGACTTTGCAGATTCGTCCCCTTTTTCCCTTGCCCAGTTGATCGAGTCG
>JAGQQC010000636.1 GCA_020426395.1 Planctomycetaceae bacterium | reverse complement strand
AATGAGGTGCAGGCAATGAGCGAGAAAACGTCCACAGGCGACCGCACTTTCCAGCATGTTGGAATCAATGCGGCTTCCCTCCATCACCAGAACCAGCGAGGTCCCCGCACCGATTTCTAGCGGAACCATTAAGGCGGGGACGGAGCCTTGAGAACTGAAACAGGCCTCTCCCCGATCGAGGATTTCTTCGAACTGGCGGAAGTCGGTCTCGTTACTCCCCGCCCGGCCCAATTCCGTCAGAAGTTCCCATTTAGGAGTCCGCTCCCAGATGCAGATACGTTGGGCGGAAAACTCCGTTGCCATTTCCGGTAGCAGTTGCTTCAGAAAATCTTCCGAGGTGCTGGTCTCACAGAGAAATTGCAGCATCCGATCGCAGAACTGCACAATCGAACCCATCTGATCCAGATCACTGTTCCAGCGTAGACCACGCCAACTCATCCATCGGGAGGAAACCGTTTGTGACATAGGGGGCAATTCTAACTTCCAAAGTTTGTCGTGAGTTACCTACTGGACAACCGGACGACTCTCATAGATTCGTTCCGTAAAATGCTCTGTATCACAATGATACCATCCTGACTCTCAATGAGAAGCAAAAGCTGTCAGAAAATCAGATTCGCAGCAGAATGTCGAACCTGCTGTTTGTATCTATTGATGAGAATTTAGGTTAGGATACGCTATTTAGAGCAGTGAATAGAGGTTAGTTCTCTAAAATGAATCGGATCGACAACATCTTTTTGCATCCGAACTCTTTCCCGGAAAGCCCCTCCAACCTGCTGAACCTTCTCGGAATGTGGAGTTCGAATCGCGGGTGAATTCAAGGGGCCTTAATGTCTCGGACGGTTGACGGGTCCGACATTCAAGGGGATGATGACCTTTTTCCAGCCAGCGATGGGCAACTTGACCCCTTATTGACCGCGAGAATTCCTGCTGAGATAGCATTCCTGAATCGAACAGACACAGGTACTCCTCCCCACGTATTGATTTGAAGGTAGACCCGATGACCGAACAACAACTGAACAAATTTAGTTCACACATCACTCAACCGCGCTCCCAGGGAGCCTCACAAGCCATGCTGTATGGAACCGGCATGACTGAAGAGGATATGAACAAGGCACAAATCGGGATCTCTTCGGTCTGGTACGAAGGGAACACCTGTAATATGCACCTGAATGATCTCGCCGCCAAGGTGAAGGAAGGGGTGGAAAATGCCGGTTTGGTCGGCATGCGGTTCAACACGATCGGGGTCAGCGACGGGATTTCCATGGGAACCGACGGGATGTCCTATTCGTTGCAGTCGCGTGATTTGATCGCCGACTCGATTGAAACCGTAATGGGGGCTCAATGGTACGACGCCAATATTTCACTTCCAGGTTGTGACAAAAATATGCCTGGCTGTCTGATCGCGATGGGACGTCTCAACCGGCCTTCGTTGATGATTTATGGGGGAACCATCAAACCGGGGTGCTTCAATCAGAAAAAACTCGACATTGTGTCTGCCTTCCAGGCGTACGGGGAATATCTTTCTGGTTCAATTTCAGATGATGAGCGCAAGGAAATCGTCAAACGAAGTTGTCCCGGAGCCGGGGCGTGCGGCGGGATGTACACGGCCAACACGATGGCTTCCGCCATTGAAGCGATGGGAATGACATTGCCTTACAGCTCTTCAATTCCGGCGTTAGATCCTCGCAAACTGGAAGAATGCCTTCAGGCTGGAGCCGCGATTCGACACTTGCTCGAAATCGATCTGAAACCTCGCGAAATTATGACTCGCGATGCCTTTGAAAATGCGATGGTATTGACGATGGCTCTGGGTGGCTCTACCAATGCCGTTTTACACTTGATCGCCATTGCTCGCTCCGTTGATGTCGATTTGACGATTGATGACTT
>JAGQQC010000635.1 GCA_020426395.1 Planctomycetaceae bacterium | reverse complement strand
TTGATCAAATTGCCTATGGTTCTGGGCGTCATCATTTTTTCCGTCATGATGGCCCGGCACGAAGAACGGTCTCCCATTCTATGGGGAGCGTATGGCGGCATTCTCGGTTTCGCTTTGCCGTTCCTTATCCTGAATTTGTTCATCGCAACGTTCGTGGTTTTTATCACAATGACTATCGCTAACATGATCCAGAGGTAATCCTCATGAGTAAGAAAAATGACAGTTTCTTTCTTCCCGATCCTGCGGACAAAAAACCGTTCCGAAGCCGTCGGCGGTTTTCGATCAAAAACCTATTGGGGATTTTTCTCGCCCTGATTTTTCTTCTCCCCGCACTGGCATTTACGCTCTATACGCAATGCCGGATTAACGTCCCCGCGTATCACATTGCGGTACTGACGAAGAAGACCGGGGAAGAAATCACCAACGAACACGAAGTCGCTCCTACTGAAGAATACAAGGGACTTCAAGTCAACGTCCTTCAGGAAGGGCGGCATTGGAGAAACCCCTACCATTGGGATTGGGAAATCTACCCGATGGTCGAAATTCCCCAGGACATGATGGGCGTCCGTGTCCGCTTACACGGAAACGATCTCGAGAGAGGACACTTCGTTGCCAAAACGGAGAATGATAAAGGGATCGTTAAAGAAGTTCTCAGACCGGGACGTTACACGATCAATGCGATCGTGATTGATGGCAAGACAAAACAATTACTCAGCGATCGCCGTCCTAAATCCGACTATCTGGAAATCGTCGAACTGTGGCCCCCCAAGATTATTCCAGCAGGTTACAAAGGAGTCGTAACGAATCTGGCGGGCGACGTCCCTGAAATGCCGAACACATTGCTTGTGGAAAATGGTTTTCGAGGAACACAACGCGACACGAAAGAAGCCGGGACCTATTACCTGAATCCGTATATGTACCGGATCAACTCGATCGATTGTCGTAGTCAGCGATTTAACCTGACTGAAGGGACCAACGATATGACGTTCCCCAGTAAGGATGGTTTTCCCATCTCACTGGACGGGATCATCGAATTCAGAGTCATGCCGGAACGGGCTGCCGAAGTTTACGTCACTTATAACGACATGAAGAACGACACCGCCGAATCGGGTTCTGCCCGGATCGCGGAAGAAATTATCGCCAAAGTGATTCTTCCCAATGCTCGTGCATTCTGCCGGTTGCAGGGGGCGAAATCGTCGGCTCGAGAATTCATCAGCGGAGAAACCCGCGCTGAATTTCAACACGCCTTCCAGGAATCAATCCGTAAAACCTGCTCTGAACAGGGAATTGAAATCGTGCAGGCGTTGATCACGCGAATTAAACCTCCCGATGCTATCGCCAAGCCGCTACGGGATCGAGAAGTTGCTCGGCAAACATTGCAGCAATACAAGCAGCAGAAAGAACAACAATTGCAGGAAGCCAATTTGGCACGGGACACAGCACTCGTTCAACAGCGTAAACTTTTAGTGGAAGCAGAACGGGAAGTGGTGAAAGTCATTACCCTGGCCGAGGAAAAACAGTCCGTTGCCTTACAAGGGGCTAACCGAGACAAGGAAGTCGCAGAACTGCAACTTGAAGCGGCACAGGATAAAGCCAAAGCCATTCTCGCGAAAAGCAAGGCGGAAGCAGCCATTTTGAACTTTGAGAATGAAGCGGACGCCGCCGGATGGAAGATTGCGGTAGAGGCCTTGGGAGGCAAGGGAGACGCTTTTGCCACCTACGTTCTGTATCAGAAACTGGCCCCCGGTTTCAAACGCATTATGTCCAATACGGCAGACAGCCCTTTGATGAAAGTCTTCGAAAACTTTGGCTCACCCGCAGGGGAGGGGACTTCCACTCAACCTGCTGGAGAAACCAATCCTCCGAAATCTGACAGTTCCAATGTTCCGG
>JAGQQC010000634.1 GCA_020426395.1 Planctomycetaceae bacterium | reverse complement strand
GAGGAATTGCAGGAACTGGAACAGGAATTTCGCAACCAAGAGAAACCGAAAGGCTAGACATGATTTTGCCCTGGAATGAGCTTGGTTCGTTCAGTGGAGCCTTTCTGATCTTCACCGTCGAATTCTTTGTAAAGTCGATGTTCTGCATTCTGCTTATGTTGGCCATCGAACACCTTATTTGGCGCAAGCGGCCCTTATTGGCGGACATCTGCTGGAGAGGCATGTTGCTGTTCATGATCATGCTCCCCGCTGTGATTTTGCTTCTGCCGGAAATGCGGTTACTTCCCGACCCGGGATTCTCTGAATCTTTTCGGAAAACAGCTTTCCTTCAGGAACGCCAATTAACTCCCCGTTTTTCTGAAAGTGGGCTCCCAACAGAAACAGTTCTCCGGGAAATGTCAGTCCAAATTTCTCCTCTGATGTCTACGGAAAGGCAATCGGTTCCAGAGAGAAAGTCTATTCGAAGCAACACTCTCTCTATGGGAACCCTGTTATCCATAACGTCCTTGGTTGCCTTTTGTCTGGGAGGATTCTTTTTTCTGGTTCGTTTACTTCTTTCCTGGCGGGCTTTGAAGAACATTCACACGAAGGCAAAAGTCGATTTATCCGAAATCTACGATTTGATGAATTCGTTGAAAACGGAAATGGGCATTCGTCAGGAAATTCGCTTGCTCTATTCATCTGAAATATCAGTCCCCATGACTTACGGGTTTTGGAATCCGTGCATCTTAATTCCAACCAGCTTAAAAGATACGGACGACCAGAAAACAATCACCGCCGTCTTGATTCATGAATTAGTCCATATTGCGCGGGCAGATTTCAAATATCAGTTAATGATCAAGCTGATCCGCTGCTGTTACTGGTGGCATCCTGGTTTCTGGTGGATGCAACGTCGAATAGAGACACTCGCAGAGTTGATTTGTGATGGTTACACAGCCGGCCAAATGCAAAGCCGACAGGAATATGTGGATGTCCTGCTTAATCAAGCGGGAAGGTTGGTCCACGGAACCCCTCCCAGTTGCACACTGGCAATGGCCTCTTTTCGATTGAAGCAGAGGTTACAGGCACTCGCATTGATCAAGGTGAATCAATTTACAGAAACTCCCGTGCGCTATGGAGTGGGACTGCTCTTTTTCTTTGTGATCGCCTTGATATGTGGAACGCTCGGCTGGACTTCTTCGAATATCAGTCAGTCTTATGCCGAGAGTACCCTAATCGATGGTAATCAAAGAACCATCAAAAGGTTTCGAGAATTGGAGTACAATTCGCTTGGCAATAAGCTTCAAAAATCCGTGATTCTTCCGCAAGGAACCCTCTCCGGACGGGTCGTCAATGCTGAGGGACGACCTTTGTCCGGAGTCCTTGTCGATGCTTGCACTTGGTGTAAGGGGACTGAAACCTACACGGACGAATCAGGGGGCTTCTTACTAACTGGGTTCGAAGTTGGAAGTAAAGTTCAGGTTCAGTTTTCCCATACAAAATATGCTTCTCATCTGGTCGAGTCTCAACCGGTGGATCGACAGAATTGGGAAGTTGCTCTGAATACAGATTCCTCCCTCTCCGGCAAAGTTCTTTCCCCTGATGGAAAGCCGGTCCCGGGTGCGAAGGTCAATGTGGTTCGAGTTTCGTTCAGCCCGATGTTCAATGAAAATGTTGAAGTGGTTGAAACCGTTGAAACAGATGAAACCGGCTCCTACAAATTGTTGCTGGAACCTGCCCGGTATGAACTGCGGGTCCGAGTTCCCGAGGTGGGAGGGTATCGTTTACAGGGGTTGATTATCCGGGAACAGGAAAACCGAACCTTCGATATAAAATTGGCCAAACAGGCTCGTTTTCAAGCCCGATTGATTGATGTCATTACGGAAAAACCGGTCCCCGGAGTTCGGCTGGAATCACAACAGTTGAAA
>JAGQQC010000633.1 GCA_020426395.1 Planctomycetaceae bacterium | reverse complement strand
TAGAAGTGATCCAGTCGGCGGAGGCGAGTTCACCCCATTCGGTTTTCCACTGGCAGCTTGGCAATCAATGGGTCGTCCGGGAAGGCAACTGGAAATTGCTCGCGCATCCTCGCGATACGTCAGGAACACCGGAAGAACAAAAGAAAGCGGCTGTGCCGAATCGGATGTTGATTAATCTGGCGGAGGACATTGGAGAAAAACGGAATCTGGTGGACCAGTATCCGGATATCGCCCGCAAGCTTGAGAAGCAACATGAAGAGTGGGCGCAGGATTTGGAGAAATAAGATTACAATGACTATGCGAGAAAGATTTTCAATACTTTCCTTGCGAATCGCGTCTGCTTTTGCCGAAAATTCGCTGCTTTATTTCGTGGTATTGGGTTCGGCAATTTTCCTATTCCCGGCCGCAGGTCCCTTTGGTGGCCGTGATGATACACCAGAAGCCGCTACCGATTCCACTTACCATTCTGCATACCTAGTTACCTGCTGGTGGGTCTATTATGCTTTTCAGGAACGATCTCCCCTTCGATCAACGTTTGTAAAAAAACTCAATGGGTTGATTGTCACTGACCTCAAAGGAAATCGTATTGGCATAATTCGAGCAACCGTCCGCCATGTTGCTCGTTTGATAACAATGCTGACTTTTCTAACCGGTTACCTCACCATCCTGTTCACCAAACGCCAGCAGACCATACACGACCTTATCAGCGGCACAGTTGTTACCCGGATTGAAGAGAGTGACGATATTGAAATTGCCCCCGAAACCGAGACAGAATAGTAAAAGATCAACCACTGAGTATTCTCTTTCAACTGAAAGCCATAAAGTAGATGACCTTTCTAAAAACTGCCTTTCTTACTTCTTGCCTGTCTCTGATTTTCACGACCTGTCTCATCGCGGAAGAGCCTGCCGTATTGCCGCTCGATTGGGAATGGGTGGAAACTCCGTTTGGGAAACCGGTGATTGATCGCGGGCCCGAGGGAGCCTGGGATCATTACGCGGTGGATAACCCGTTCGTGTATGTCGAAGAAGGAAAATACTACTGTTTCTTCGAGGCCCAGGATGTACCCTCTTCCAATCCCAATTGGCACGAGCGAATCGGTCTGGCCGTTTCCGAAGATGGTTTGAACTGGACGAAACAGGATGCCATCAATCCGATTCTCAAAGAAGGACCGGAGGGAAACTGGGACAACCCCATCACAAAGCTGCCAGCCGGAGTCGTTAAACGGGATGGTGTTTACCACCTCTTTTTTTCAGGAAGAAACAGCGAAGCCAAGCAAGTGGGTGTGGCGACTGCAACAGAACTTTCCGGGCCTTGGACCAAACTTCAAGCGAACCCAATTCTGCCCGGGCGTACCGGAAAATGGGATCAGCATGTGACGACTCACCCCAGTTCCGTGTTTCAGCGTGGAGACGAATACTATCTGCTTTATCGGGGGATGAAGGGGCTGTTTTATGAAGAAGCGGTCGGCCTGGCAGTCAGTTCTGATTTGACTCACTGGCAACGCGCTACTTCCTCGGATGATCAACCGGTCATCCCCGTTAAGGCAAACGTTCGCTCTTTGGCAGTCGCGGAAACGGCGAATGGATATGTCGGTATTTCTCAACCGGAAAAACTGACCGAGCGCCGCTACTGGCTCTCGGATGACCTGGTGCACTGGCAAGCGGGACGTCAATTGACGATCAACGCTTCCAACGCAGCGGAAACATTATCGGCCCCGTTTTTGGTCGATGGTGAATGGACCATTCTGTATGAACAGAAAGATCGCATTTATCGAGCGGTGTTGAAACCCGTTTCTTCGAAAGAGGCAGAATGAGATGACGTCCCCTCTGGAAGTCTGGAACGAGATCCGAAATGCGATTGAAGACCGGGACCTGCCGCGGTTGGCGAATTTGTGCGAAATGCATGAA
>JAGQQC010000632.1 GCA_020426395.1 Planctomycetaceae bacterium | reverse complement strand
CCATCGGCCTCGCGAAATTGCCAGGAAAAACAAGGCTGGTGGCGGGAGTAACCTTGTTGGTGCTGGTTTTGTATCTCGTGGGACGTGGAATGATGCGCGGAACAATTGGTGGGTAATTGTCTCCCCTTCTATAGCTATAGCTGTGCCCTAGCCCGATTTCTGCCCAGTTCTGTTGCTTTTTGGCAACATTGATGCTGTTTTCCGACAACTTTCAGGTCAAAAGCGTAACTTTATCCTCGAAACCGGACACTTTTTCAGTAAGAGTAGAATTGATTGCCAAGGCGACCTGTTCGTGTGGAAAAATTGATTCAGATGGCTGTCGAATTCTGAATCTCTGTTTGTCGTACAGCGTTCAGATGTGCCCACCAATCCTTCGAGGAGAGTTCATGGTCATTCAAAGTGCCCAAAATAATTTTGTGAATGAAGGTCAAATCGGAGTTCAATCCGACTGTGCCAACCGGCGTTCGTTCCACCTGCTGGCCCAGGCGTGTGAACATATCGCCGGAGGGGACAGCAGTACGATGCGCGTGTTACCCTATCACATCCCACTCGTTGCGGAACGAGGCAAAGGTTCGCGGTTGTGGGATGTGGATGGGAATGAATACATCGATCTGAATATGGCGTATGGTCCCCTGCTGCTGGGGCATTGCGCGGAGCCAATTATTAACTCCGTAACCCGTCAGATATCACAAAACGGAAGTCAGCTCGGGTTCCCAACGGAGATCAGTTCCCGAGTCGCTGAAAAAATCAAACGGCTTTATCCGTCCATGGAGCTGATGCGGTTTGCCAATTCGGGAACAGAAGCGATTGCCTCTTCGGTTCGGCTCGCGCGAACCTACACCGGTCGAGAAAAACTGATTGTATTTGAAGGGCATTATCATGGCTGGAGCGATGCCCTGTTCCACCGATATCATGCTGAAATCGCCGATTTGCCTGAATGTGGTTATGCTCCCGCGATACCTGGCACAAACGGGATGAGTGGGGCGCCGAACAATGCGATTGTCGTCCGCTGGAATGATCTCGACCTGTTTGAACAAGTCATGAAAAAATATGGTTCCGAAGTGGCCGCCGTCATTATGGAACCGGTGATGGGGAATGCCGGATTGATTCCTCCCGATCCACAATTTCTGGCGGGTGTTCGGGAAGTGACCCAGGATCATGACAGCCTGTTGATCTTTGATGAAGTGATCACCGGTTTTCGCGTTCATCCGCAAGGAGCTCAGGAACTGTATGGAGTCTATCCAGATATTACGATTGTCTCCAAAGCGATGGGGGGAGGTTATCCGGTCGCCGCTTTTGGTGCTTCCAAAGAGATTATGAATCTCATTGTCGAGGGAACCTTGTTCCACGGAGGTGTTTATTCCGCCAACGCGACCGTGATGGCGGCAAGCGAGGCTGTTCTGGATACCGTGTTAGAGCGAACGGACGAAATTTACGGCCAGATCAATTCCGTTTCGGAACAATTGGCCGCTGGATTCCGGGAAATTTTGAATCGCAGAATGATTCCTCATCTGGTGCATCAGGTGGGAGGGGTATTGTCCTTATTGCTTACCGATGGACAGATCGAAAAGGTCACGAATTACCGCGATGTCAAACAGCACTGTCAATTTGAAAAATATATCCAGCTTCAGCATTTCATGCAACGAGCGGGAGTTTATTTCCATCCGAATCAATTCGAACCGATGTTCCTGTCTTCAGCTCACTCCAAAGAGGATATTGAAACGGTCTTAAATCGATTTGATGAGGCTGTGAGAAACGTGTGGCTTTGAAACCGAACGAACATTCTGTAACAGGATGCCTCGAACGATGAAATCTGTTGCGCAGGCGGAATTATCGGTTGATCCAATCCTCAATGCGATTGAAGCCTATACCGGTCGCCTGATTGATTTTGAAAACGACCTCACGGTCGATGCA
>JAGQQC010000631.1 GCA_020426395.1 Planctomycetaceae bacterium | reverse complement strand
CAACCGCAATGGTTTCTTCGACCGTCGCATAAGCCAGAGGAAGCCCCAGGGCGGGGAAAGTTTTGTCTTTCAGGGACGGCGTGGTTCCCATTCCTCCTCCTACGATGATGTTGTATCCGACAACTTCGTCGTTCTCGACAATCGCGAGAAATCCCATATCGTTGGAGTAGAGATCGAGACAGTTGTCTTCCGGAAGAGCGATGCCCATTTTGAATTTACGGGGAAGATATCGTTCGCCATAAATGGGTTCTTCGACCGGTTTGAATTCCTCAATCTTCGTTTTATCGCCTTCGCCATCTTCCAGCCAGATTTCGCAATAGGCCGTGGTGTGCGGACGGAAATGATCGGCCAGATCATCGGCCATCTTCTGCATTTGTTCCCAGGTCGAGTTGTTCTTAAAGGGAGCGGGGCAAGCGAGCACGTTTCGGTTGACGTCTCCACAGGCAGAAACCGTGGAAAGTCCTGAATCATTGATCGCCCGGATCACTGCTTTCATATCCTTTTTGGGGATTTCGTGAACCTGAAAGGCTTGCCGGGTCGTGACACGTAAGGTTCCGTTGCCATATTGTTCGCAGAGATCGAGTTCCGCCAGAAATTGTTTCGCTGTCACTTTTCCGCCCGGCATGCGGGTTCGGATCATCATGCTGTAGATTTTGTCCTGCTTGGTTCCGTCCGGCAGCTTCTTATTACGTTCATCCCGATTGTCTTGCTGGTAACTGCCGTGGTGTTTAAGCAACTGAATGGCGTCTCCCGAGAAGGCTGGCTCGTCATTGGCGAGTTCTTCCGCAATGGTTCCGCGTAGTTGACGGCTGTCCAATTTTAGTTGCTCAAGCTTACTGAGCTTCACTTCTTCCGACATGAGATAACCTCTTGGGGGCGAATGCGATAAAGGCGATTAAGGATTGCGGGAGCTTTCACTCGGCTGGCTGGAGAGAATCGGCGGCTGTTTCTTGTCACTCGGAGAATAGGCGAGAGGCTGGAGAAACAGGGGAGATTCGAACGATTGTGATATTACCGAAGAAGGGCAAAACCCGGGAGGGTTAAATTTATTGAAAAGCAGGCATTGGAGTCCAGCCCGAGATGCTCTTGAGAGGCGATTGTCGGGACCTGTTTTTCCAAATCCCCTCCGTTCGGGGTGAAAATTTGTTATTTAGGTTCTTTTCAGAGAGGGAATTCCGTATTTTTGACAGCCTGACTCTCCTGACATCATGGATCAGGCAGCTCGACAGCAGGTTCTGCCTGAATCTGTGGACCCTCCTTAGCCTCACTAGCTGGAATAGAACGTTCATCCGTATGAGAGACTCATCTCCTCCTCCGATACCTCACTGGAGTGACCAATTGGTCCTCTGGTTCGGTCGAGGATTTGGTTCTGGGCTCGTTTGGGTCGCTCCCGGGACCTTCGGCACCCTGGCGGCCTTCCCCCTCATCTGGCTGCTCAAACTGGCAGCGGGGGAAGGGCCTTTCTCACTTTTAATCTATTACGCGGTGGCAGTGGCTTATTTCCTGATCGGAATCCCGGTCTGTCGCCGTTGTGAACGTCTGCTGGGCAAAGCCGATCCCGGAGAAATTGTGATTGATGAGATCGCCGCCATGTTGCTCCTGTTTGGTTCGCTGGAGCTGAATGTGATGAACATCGTGGTCAGTTTCGCCTTTTTCCGATTGTTCGACATCAAAAAACCGTGGCCTGTCTCCTGGGCAGATCAACGCAAGGATCCGCTGGGCATCATGCTGGATGATATACTGGCTGCTCTCTATGCATTTGCTTGTGTCTGGTTAACACAGCGATTTATCGGGCTCGAATTTTTCGAACGGTTTTCACTCTTTTGAAACAGAAGTATCAACCTTGCCCGAGGCAGAGAGCGGAGAAGGCGATTAAAAGGATTGCGTTCCAGTCAATGCTCAACAGGAAATCAGGAAA
>JAGQQC010000630.1 GCA_020426395.1 Planctomycetaceae bacterium | reverse complement strand
ATCTCTTAAGTGAAAATGCCAACTTCGACGTGAACGGGTTCCTGCTACAAGGTTTGCTCGTGATGGAGCGGGGTTACATCTTCACCTGCATGATTCTCTCTGCGATGGCTGCCTGCCTGATCAATCGAAAATTCGGAGCAGCCACCATCTGGAGCCTCCTCGCCGCCCTGTTGACATTGGTCGGGTTGATTCACACCTATCAGCTTCAGGGCAACATCCTCGATTACCTGTTGATTCATCAAAATCCTCCCGAGGAAGTTTACACATTTCGCGGTTACGGAATTTTGATCGGATATCTATTACTGGCTATGATGTTTGGTGTGATCTGGTATTTTGAAAGGAAGAGGACCAGAGCAGAAGATATTTAAGGACCAGACGGCCACCCTATATCATTCTTAAAACATCAATCGATCAATCGGGCGGCGCCTTGTTCGAGTAAATCCCGGGCGAGTGCGCGACCTAATTGATCGGCCCCGCTGAGTGAGCCTGTCGCTTTTGCATACAGGCGTTCTTTGCCATCAGTACTGAGAACAACCCCTTCCAAGGTAAGTTCTGCTCCATTTGTCTGACTGTTCGTACCGACGGGAGCATGGCACCCCGCTTTGAGTTCGTTGAGTAAGGCGCGTTCGGCAGTCGCAGCAGCGGCCGTCGTAGGTTCATTCAAAGCGGCGAGGAACTCGCGTGTCGTTTGATCACTCGTACGGCACTCCAATCCCAGCGCCCCCTGTCCAACAGCGGAAAGCATGAGCGGTGGACCCAATTTCAGGGAAATACGGTCCGCAAGCTTCAGACGTTTTAACCCGGCGGCGGCGAGAATAATGGCGTCGTATTCCCCCTCATCCAGTTTCCGAAGTCGGGTTTCGACATTGCCTCGAATTGAACTGACCTGGAAATCGGGTCGGGAATGGAGCAACTGGGCTTGTCTTCGCATGGAACCCGTACCGATACGGGCTCCTTCCGGAAGTGTGGTGACATCGGAAATCTGCTCAGAACCCGCGGGAAGCACCAGTGCATCGGCAACCTCTTCGCGTGCCGGGATGGCGGCGAGGTAAAGTTCTTGATTCGTAACTTGTGTCGGCAAATCTTTCAGACTATGCACGGCAACATCGGCTCGATCATCAAGCAAGGCATGTTGCACTTCCCGGGTGAAAACCCCCTGTCCGCCCATGTTGGCTAGCGGTTCTTTTTGATCACGATCACCGATAGTACTGATGTGGACAATTTCGACATCCAGTTCCGGATGGGCCGCACGTAATAATGTGGCAACGTGTTCGGCTTGCCAGAGCGCAAGTTGGCTGGCACGAGTAGCGATACGAAGGGTAGCGGAAGTCACGTTTTATCTAATCCTGGGCAAGAAGGCCCGTTATTCAGCGCGGGTTTAAGAAGAAGGATCGTCGTCAGTTGCCGGTTTCTCCGAGGAAGAAGATTCTCCGGTCTCCGATTGTAGCAGATTCGGTGGAGTAGCGGTTTCGGAATTCACTTCTTTTGCCTGACTGGAAGAGAGCGGAGGAATCGTGATGGCTTCCGTCGTATTGGTAAACCGGCGACTTAGTTCGCGTTGAAGTGCTTCGGGGGTTACCTTCTGGCCTTCTGGAACCAGCACTCCACAGGAAATGCAGAACTGGAATGCCTGATCAATGCTGATGTTCAGATCAATCAGCGAGCTCCGTGGGACCATCATCGTGTACCCCGTAACCGGCATGGGGGAGCTAGGAACAAGGACGCTAACCATCGGTTCGCTGGCAGCCCCTGTCACCTTCAGCAATCCATCTCCAGTCACGAGTGCCAGCGACCAAATTCCTTTCCGTGGGTATTCAATCGCGACCACCCGGCTGTATTCGACCGAGCGTTCGGTGAACAGGAAATCGGTAATCTGCTTTACAGAGGAATAGACATTACTGATGATCGGTAACCGGCCGAGGATCGAG
>JAGQQC010000062.1 GCA_020426395.1 Planctomycetaceae bacterium | reverse complement strand
TGGTGTCAATTATTTTATCATAGACTTATCGAACTAAAATTTTGAGCTGTTTCAACGAAAATCTGTGTTTATCTGTGTCCATCTGTGGTTCCAATCGAATCAGGCTTTCTGCTTCCAGATCATCCCGAAGGACGTTGATATCATGTTCCCCAGATCAAACTCACCATCTCCCGACGGATGTTTCGAGATGAGTTCGGAGTCAGGTTATAGAAAATCACATAACTGATCGTGGTCCAGGAACCAGGCCGGATAACTTTTCGGGGTTCCGTAAATGCTGGCAGGCACCTGTTGGACCGTAAGGCGATTTTTCCCCTCGAACAGCAGGGGCGTGCGATCGATAACGATCCACGGAATTTTCGTTTCGACAATCTGCTGAAACAGCGTGAATGGTTCCTCAAGATAAGGCAGCACACCCGAGAGGAGCAGCAGATCGACCGGTCCCGTTTGCAGACGTTCGTCTATCGAGCGATGAAAATGGAGTTCATCTGTGCTGAACTCGTTTTGGCCTGCTTCCACGAGTGCCGGTTGTTCAACAACGTTCCACTCAAAATGCAGTTGGGGCGGCGCAACGGCCCGGCAGCGGTCGTAGGTGGAACCGAGAGCGCCGCCGAAATCGAGGACCGAGACAGAGTGGTTTCCTTTTTCAAACGCGATCTGATAGAGAACCGCAAGCAATCGTAGCGGAGGAGGAGCCGACTCAATCACCACACCATCCTGAGCAAACAGGCCTTTTCCCGCGCGGACTTGGCGCTGGGCGTCGATGACGCGCGATTGAATCAGCTCCGCATCGTAACCGCTGGAAGCTGCTTTCGCAGTGGCGAAATCAGCGTAATTGCCTGTAAAGCGGATCAGGTTGGGATTGCGTCGTCGTCGCCAGCGGAGCAGAGCGGGCGGGATCCACGCTTTCATTTGATCGCGCCACGAATTCATCACCGGTTCCGTTTCTGTTGACAGACGACGAGATACCTCCCTGCGGGTGAGGAATCGCGGACGTCGACCACTTCAAAAAATTCCCGGGCGACGTCACAGAATTCGTCCAGAGTGTACCAGTCGTACGAATCGTTCCACCAGGTTTTGACGTACTCATCTTCCCGGCTGACGAACTCGACTATTAAATCTCGCTGTGTGAACTGGCTGAGAGCACCGAAAATAAACGGGAAGTCGAACATCTCTGTAAAGACGAGATGATGCGTTAATCCAAGGGCGAGTACACATTCCGCTTTCAGTCGTTCATCGACGCCGGTGTAAAGCCGCTTTCCATGGGCGTCGATTGTTCCGTGAGGACCAACCGGGTTGATGATATTCAGGTAAGCTAATGTGATCGATGAATTCGATTGCTGTCGCTGAAAAAGCTGGTTCAGGGCGATGTCATCGTTATCGGTACAGATAACCTGAGCCTCCGATTGCTGGGCGAGCAGGGAATACCAGCCACTGTTGCCAGCGAGATCGTGGACGCTGGCCGGTTTCAGTTCTTGCAGCAGATCGGCAACTGTTTTCTGCTTGAGACTCCAGCTTTCCGGTTTCTGGTGATCGGGAAAATCCTCGGCATAATAATGTGACCAGAACGTTTGCTGACGAGGGAGCCGAATGCGTTCAACACGTCGTTTCCATCTCTGGAGTTCGCTGACCCAAGTTTCTGTCGAGGGTTGCCGCTGCAAGTGGAAGCGATTGAGCCTGGCCAGTCTTTGTGCACCGCGGCCAAGTCGTGTATGCCCAAATCGCTTTGCCAGTTTTAACCAGCAGCGCCGCCAAAGATACCGCGAACCGGGCAGTTCATCTTCCTGAATCGGTTGGGAGTACTCCTGCATCAACGTTCGAGCGAGACGTCCGTGCCCTTTGATCATTAATTGCAGGGGATACCAAAACTGAGAGCGGAATTGATTAATGAAGTCGGCCCGATGAATCTGCTCCAATGGAACGAACGAACCGTAATCGACGAATAACGGTGTTGTTCCCTCGAATACGATGTTCCAGGGATGGACGTCGGTGGTGGCAAGTCCCTCGCTCGCCAGATGGATGTTTAACTCCAGGAAGCGAATCGTGGCTGCTTTGAATGCGGCTGAACACCATTCATAGGGATAACTGAGAAAGGGAATGCGCCGATGTTTCAGGACGAGTGCTGCTTCTGCCAGCTTAAGATCAGTGGCAACCGTTTCGACGAAGTACTTTTGGTCGATCAGTTCCTGGAGCAATCCCGTCCCAGTAAGTCGGTTCCACATAGGTAAACCCGGTTCCGGGATGGCGCGATACAGTTCCCCGCGCCAGGTGAAAAGACGTGCCGTATGCAGGGGCGAAGCCGATGTTGCAAATTCAACTTCCTCTTCAGGGATCGTCGTTTGTTGGGCTGAGGTGAGTTCAGTGGGCATCGAGACTCCATTCCTGTTCCAGAAGAAATAAAGTCTCGTTTCGTTCAAAGCAACGGCCGGTTTGATAAAAGTCAGCCGGCTGCACTTCGATGTCAGCCGCATGCGCGAGGTGATCGGCAATCTGTCCTTCCGCCAGTACGGCGATGTTCACGTAACAACTGCCTGCCGTCAGATTCAGCTTACCCGTTTTGCAGACGATGGTTCCGGAAGGGGGCAACGTACCATCCAGTTGGGCGGTTTTGTCGCTATCAAGTCGGAAGAGCGATGTATCCAGTGGATCATAGAGGCCCACCAGAAACCGTAGCCGCCGAGGTGTCTGATCGCGACTGCTATAACGCAAGGTGAAGGTGAGTTCGTCCCCCGCTTCAATTCGTTCGCTACCTTCTGGGCCGGTGATTTTCAGTTCGTCGAATCGAACGATTCCCGAACCGCGGCGGTCCTGTCGCTCGCTGATGTTGATCTGCTGGATAGGTTGGGAGGAATCGAGATACCGGTTGATCGCTTCGTCAATCGTCCCTTCATAGGCAAGTTCACCGTGTTCAATATACAGGCCCCGCTGGCAGAGGTTTTTCATCGCCGTCATTTGATGGCTGACAAACAGGACTGTTCGCCCGGAACGGGAAACATCGCTCATCCGGTTAAGACATTTTTTCTGAAAGGCAGCATCTCCGACGGCGAGAAGCTCATCAACCAGCAAAATCTCTGGTTGCAGATGTGCCGCGACGGAAAAGGCGAGCCGCATATACATCCCGGACGAGTATCGTTTTACAGGCGTGTCCAGAAACCGTTCGATCTCGGCGAAGGCGACAATCTCATCAAACCGAGCCCGAATTTCCTTCTGGCTCATTCCCAGGATTGAGCCGTTGATGAAGATGTTTTCTCGTCCCGTCAGTTCGGGATGAAAACCAGTACCGACTTCGAGTAATGAACCGACCCGGCCGTATAAGGTCGCCTGACCGCCAGTGGGTTCCGTCACCCGGGAAAGGATCTTGAGCAACGTACTTTTGCCGGCCCCGTTGTGACCGAGGATGCCGACCGCTTGTCCCGTGGGGACTTCAAACGAGAGATCCTTAAGTGCCCAGACGTACGGATTTCGATCAGCCGGAACCGGTTCCGATTTTTGAAACGGTTTCTTCGCCCAACGCACAATCGAATCCCTTAGCGCGTAATACGGCTCCCGCGTTCCGAGTTCGTAACGCTTGGAAAGTTGTTCAACACGTAACGCGAGGTCCGTCATCGCCGTTTTTCGCTTATCAAAGATGGTCAGCCAACGTGCGTTGCATCCGTTGAAAGTAATACAAACCGGTGAGGAATAACAGGCTGGTTACCACCATCGACATCAATACGAGAGCCAGGGGAAAGTCTCCAGTGTCGCAAATCGTCCAGCGGAATCCTTCTATCGCCCCTGCCATCGGGTTGAGTCCGTAGACCAATGTTCCCGCAAGTCCCCATTTCTGAGCGACGACTTCTGCGGGATAAACAATGGGAGAGGCGAACATCCACATCTGTGTTAGAAAGGAGAGGGTATACCGGACATCGCGGTAATTGACATCAAGCGCTGACAACCACAGCCCGACTCCAAGTGCGGCGGCGAATGTTAAGATCACGAAGAAGGGAGCCCAGAATAACACTATCCCAGTCCAGATTCCGGAACCGATCAGGAATAAACTGAGAATCAAACAGGCGATCAAAAAATCGGGCAGCCCGGCGAGGATTACGGCGGTGGGCACGAGAATTCGGGGAAAGTACACTTTCGTCACCACGCGTTCGTTCACGACGAGGCTCGTACTGGCCTCAGTCAGCGCTCGCGCGAAAAATTGCCACAGCACCAACCCCGTCAGGACAAAGAGATGATAAGGGACCTGACTTTCCGCCGGTTGAATATAGCGACCCAGAAAGAGGGTAAAGACAGTCATTAAGGCCAGGGGTTGGATAAGTGTCCACAGCAGCCCAAGTACGGTTTGCTTGTAACGGACTTTTATGTCGCGAACGATGAGCATCCACAACAGCTCGCGAAATCGCCACAGTTCCTTACCATCTGGAAGACCCCAGCGCGAGCTGACTTTGATGACTGTCGCAGAAGGGCTCGGCCGTGGCGAATTTTTTTCATTAGCAGCCAAAGCCTGTTCGGATGATTGTGGCACTTCAGCAGCTCCTGGCTGATCAACACGAACACGAGAACAGGGAAGGGAGAGACGATCGGTGAGATGAGAACGTCTGCATCCTAATCAACTGCACTGCGGAACAACACAATATCAGCCTGATTTTTTGCCAACAGGACTGAGTTGGAAGGTCGTCTGTTCCGCTGGAAAGTCTGAATTTCGGCACATTCTCGGCTTCGATTGAATAAACGTATTTGACGTAGCTCTCTTGCCAGATTAGAGTTAGGAATACATTTCAGAAAAAATAGTCCATTTTGAAATGTCACGGGCCATAATATCTGATATGCATCCTGTTTGATATCACGTCCTGTTTTTCGTTCTCTATTATATAGAGAGACTCCTGTTCGCCAGTAAGCCCGTCTGGATTGAGGTTCAAATCATAATCCCATGTTGGGTGAGTTAATACCATGCGGAGGCGGGGATCCCATCCCCTTACTGAAACCACTCCTGTTGATCGGTCGCCGGAGTAGTTGTGACATCTCTCTGCGCTTTCCCAACGTCTCTTCCCACCACTGCGAACTGGAACTGATCAACGGTTACTGGCAAGTGCGTGATCTCGGTTCCCGAAATGGCGTTAAAGTCAACGGAGAACGATGCGATCAGAACTGGGTGATGCCGGGAGATACGCTCAACATCGCCAAGCATCTTTACGAAGTCAGTTACGTCCCGCTTGGCGATGCCCCGCCGCCTGAAGAGATCGACCCGATGTCGATTCCGTTGATGGAAAAAGCGGGCCTCGTTAAACGCCGCCGCGAACGCCAGCAAACACCTTCCGAAACCCAACTGAACCTCGACTGAGTTCCAGTTGTCTGACACAATGGTGTTGCTACCTATTTCTGCGCGTAAGGGAGAATCGACCCAGGATTCAAACCAAAGTGCTTAACGTCTATCCGCTACAATTGTTTCTTGATCAACGGAGTAACCACTCGCTTGGCTCGTAAAAAGTCTGATAAAAAAGGTCGCAAGGTTCGAGTTGAATTTCGCAAGAACCGGGGGAAGAAAAACCGGAAGCGGGATTTCACGCGCGAACTGAATGCGGGCGAGAACATCGACGATCTGAAAGTGAGTGAACGGGTTTCCGGAAAAAGTGATCAGAGCCGCTATCGAACGATTATCGCCGAAACGGACGATGAAGGAGAATTGCTACTCGACATCGACGAGAGCGAATGTCTGCACGGTCGGGTGCTCTCCGCGATTGGGCTCAACTGTACTGTCGAAGGAGAAGATGGAAAACAGTACCTGTGTACGGTTCGGCGTGTCTTAAGGACATTATCGCGCGACGCACGGAATGCAGTCGTCGCCGGAGACCGCGTCTTATTTCGCCCCGAGGGAGGCGACCAGGGAATGATCGAACGGGTCGAAACCCGCAAAGGAGTCCTTTCCCGGACGAGTAATAATCGGGAACACATCATCGTTTCCAATATCGATCAGGTGCTCATCGTCGTCACGGCCGATCAACCGGCGCTGAAGACAAATTTGATCGATCGGTTTCTCATTAGTGCCGAGAAAGGGGAAACCGAGGCAATTATTTGCATCAACAAAGTCGACCTGATTGATCCCGTTCAACTGCAACCGATTCTGGGAATGTATGCTCAACTGGGCTATCGTGTGATTGCGACCTCGATTGTGGACAGAACTGGCATCGACGAACTTCGCAAACTGCTCAAGGGAACACAAACGGTTCTGACGGGACAAAGTGGAGTTGGAAAATCGTCCTTGATCAATGAGATCGCCCCGTCAATTGATCTCGAAACGGGTGAAGTCAGTCAGCTACATATGAAAGGGAAGCACACCACCCGTACCACGCAATTGTTGCAACTCGATTTCGGAGGCTGGGTCGTAGACACCCCTGGTATCCGCCAACTGGAACTGTGGGATGTCATTCCGGAAGAGATCGAAGGTTTCTTCATCGAATTCCGCCCCTACGTCACCTTCTGCAAATTCCCCAACTGCAGCCACACTCATGAAACCGGTTGCGGCGTAAAAGCAGCGGTTGAGAACCGTGCTATTTCTGAAATGCGCTACGAAAGTTATCTCCGCATGGTCGACGAAGACTTCGTCAAAGCAGACTCCGCGGAGAAGCGGTGACACTGGATTTTGTTTGAACCACCAAGACTCCAAGGGCACGAAGGCTTCGCATTGTTCGGATGCGAATAGAATTAGAGGTCCTTTCCCCACACATCCGGCCTGTTAGTTTTTTTGTCTGAGATGAATTTTATTTCGTTGGCAATTGCTCGGATTTGCATCATCAGTAATTCATCACCATGAGCCAGGTCCATTTTTTGAAGTGAGTGTTCGAAGTAGCCGTAGACGGTTTTTTCGTCGATTTCAATCTGGAAGCTGACGAAGTCTTCGCAAAAATCGTCTCCCAATTTGATCTTCAGTTCCACCCACAGGAACTGGACTTTTAATCGTTTGATCAACTCCGTAAGCATCTCTCGGAACGGGTAGTTGTAGTCGAACATTTCGACGAGTGGCATCCAGGCCATTTCGTAAACGTTGGTCGGGCGAAAATCCGCCTCCGGCATCAGCGCAATTTTACTCCATTCAACTTCACCAAAATCCACTTCCACCCCATACACTCGATTTGCTCCTTAAAGGCTTTGAAATCCCAGGCCCTTGGTGCCCTTTGTGTCTTGGTGGTTCAACATAAACTCCTACTTCCCGTCGAACGCCAGATGCTTCTTCAGGAAATCAACCGTCCCTTCCAGGTTAATCTGATGCGGGCCGTTGAAGTATTCGATGGTTGTTAACTCCCCCAGGCCCATTTCGTCGTAATGTTGACGGACTTTGGCGTATTCGGCGGCGACCCAGCGATCGGGGGCGACGCCGTCGCGGTGTCCGCGCTCGACCATGAAGGGGCGAGGAAAGATGAGCGAAGCGAGTTCGGCATAGTTGCCGAGGTTCCCCATGTTCCATTCGAAGATTTCGTACTCACTGTGGAATACGTAACAGTATCGTTCGCTATTACAGGCAATCTTGACGATCCATTCATCGAAATCGCCCGAGCAGATGGAGAGGCAATATTCCTCGACGAACGGTGGTACCCGCATCGCCGTCTTGCCTCCATAAGAGAGACCATAAAACGCAATCCGGTTCGCATCGACGTAAGGAAGTTTCCCCAACCAACGCACCGTCTGACGATGTTGCGGGATGATGTAACTGTACAACGAGCGTTTTAAGGGATTCGATTTTCGTTGCAATGTCCGGAACTTGTCCCCGCCCCGATACGGATTCTGTGGCGAGTAGGTCACGAAGCCCTGTTTTGCCAATTCGGAAGCAAATGCCTTGTAATACTTGAAACGGTCTTCGTCGTAGGTGACACAATCCATCGCCAACCCTTCCAGTCCATGTTGGCAAACGACGAGCGGCCGTTCTTCTCCCTCGGGAATACCTTTCGGGACAAGCAGGATGCCCCCCGCAATAACGTCGGGAAAGACATCGAGCATTACTTCGTAACCGGTGAAGTCGTCGTTCTCCATGATTTTCCGTGTGCGAGCGTTCGGGGCAGAGAGAGGAAGATCGATCTTGCCGATGAAACCGGCTTCCATTTTTTCTTTAAGCTCTTTAGTTGATTCCGCCCACGCTTCCGGGCTGGACGGATCGGCCGAACTCCACAGTTTATCACGCACTTTGTGGCATTCATCGAGCAGACCTTGTGTGAAGTTGGTCAACTCCTGCACCTGACGGCGTTGACGGTCGTTGATGTCGGCTGCAGTCGGTTCCTGGAGAATTCTGAGAACAGGGGGCTCCGCAACGTTCTTTGAAGCGGAACGAATGGTCTTCCTCCAGCCATTCAAGACCACGATATTGTCAGCAACATTCAATTTCTCGAAGTATTGACGGGCGAGTCGATATTCTTTCTGAAAGGACTCTTCTGTGGGACTCTTGATTTGACCTGGCGCGGCTGTGGCATGGTGCCCGGTTGCGGGAAGGGGAGGGCCGTCCACTTCCGGGGCCTCACCTTGAAGGAGAACTAATTTTCGAGGAGCAATCATTCCCGCGATTTGAGCATCACCATATTTGGTTAATTGCCCCCAAATGTTTCGATAAATCGGTTCCTTCCAGATATCTTCGCGCGCCGAAAAATAACCTTCGCAAATTGTCTGGTCAATCCGTTCGTCGATGGCTCCGCTATATAACGCGAGCAATCCTCCCTCACCGGTACCGCAGACAAATAATTGTTCTGTTTCTCCCAGTTGTTCCAGCGCATCAATTGCGGCGAGAACCTTCTGTACTTCATATCCAATGATATGTCTTCCCAGGATAAACCCCTGGCGATAAATCCATTCCCGGTGAGGCTGATTAGTGAAAAAGACATCGTCATGTCCGGAATGAGTTTGTTCACGGTTAATCAGCGTGGGGATCAGAACTCGATAACCTTCTTGGACAAGATGAACCGGGTAATAAAAATCAATCACAGGGTCTTCGGTTAATCCGCACAATAGTTCCGGTGACCAGTCAGCATCCGGTAGTATGATGACATTCCCGCTAGGAGTTTCTTCTGGTAACAGCAACAATCCTTCGCCCGTCACTCCTTCCAACACTGGCCAGCGCACTCGATGGATCGAGAAGTTTTTTCCCTGGGCAATCAGAGAGGGTCTTTCCAGCGTACTGATCAATTCGAATTCCGGATTGGGAACGCGCTCGTCCACAACGCCGATTAATTGTTTGAACTCTTCACGCAGCGGCGCTACCATTTTCTGAAAAGTTTCGAGCGACGTGAAGTCAACCGGCCAGTTCTCCTGGCGATTCTGGCGAGCCTCTTCGATTGCTTTTAATGCAAATCGGTCAATTCCCTCGACCATCACTTCGTCGAGCGGTCGGTCAAGTTCGAGCGGTTGGGTGCCTGGCATTACGTTGGGTGACTCTGCCCGAAGTGGAATGACAAAGAACAGAGCGGTCAACAGACTCAGAATGGCGCGGTTCATGATTCAATCCGGCGTCAGAAGTAGGAGATAATAGAAAAAGCCACAGAGAGCAGCAGGGGATCGCTCTCTGTGGCCGGGGATTCATTTCCTCCAGAGAGGGAGGAGTCGCTGTGCATGTCACGATTATTTTTCAACAACGGAACCGAACAACATGATGTTATCGAAGCTGCCGGTGTCATCGAAGGAACCCACACCAACGCGGCCCCAGGTGAAAGTTTCGTCTTTCGCCTTCATGACCGGTTTGTCCATGTTGTCAAAGAAGACTTCGATGCTCCCTGTCGCAGTGTCCCGGACGATGCGGGCGTGATGCCAGTTGTCGTCCCAGTCAGTACCGGGAGTCGATTCCAGTGAAATCATTTTCCGGTCAGCATCGTTAACGATAAAGATCTGATTCGCGTGCGGGTCCGCCTTCTTGCCGAGGTGGACGTAATAAAGATGTGCGTCATCCTGGTAACCAAAGAACATACACAAATCCCGGTGCCCATAATCTTCGTGTGTCGATTGCAAGTTGATGTCGAGAACGAAATCGCTGACAGTGACATCCTTCACCAGGTTCCGGTTATAGGGAGATCGAACCGGAGGTTCGAAATCGCTTCGTTTTTTATTCAGGTTGAGGACATGGTTTCCACCCTGATTGAGGACGGACCAGGCGGTAGCGTCGGTCGGTTCCCACCGCTCGGCGGCACCCGATTCAAAGTTGTCCGAAAAAACGAGCGGTAACCCCTTCATACTGAGGGCCGGATACTTGAGCGGATCCCCGGGACCCGCTTTTTGGGCAAACGCAGCAGAAGGAACAAGAACGGCCAGTCCGGCAACCAGCATGAGCGACAAACGAACAACAGGCATCGTGTGAAAATCTCCCGGGTGGATACTTAGCGAGTGGATGAGCGAGGCAGGAAAATCCGCCAGAACGCGGGCAGCGGAGGCGGATTACCTATCTATTCAACACGATGACCGGACGAGGCACAAGCATGCGATACCGGGAAATGGGGGGATTGGGGGTAAGTCGCGGACGGTTTCACAATATTCTGCCTAGGACGGAGCTATTCCATAACCAATGTGAACCGATAGTGATTGAAGATTATCACTCAAAAGGACTCACCCAGGTACATAGGCGTTTAATTTACATGTGAGGCCTTGAGAGGAAATGATTTTGGATAAGCCAATTTCAGTTGAAACAATAAAGATTTGGTTTGCAGATGTGATCCGAACTGAAAGCAAGTTCGATCAAGAGGAATATGATCGGATTCTATTTAGTTTCTCGATCAAAGACTGGCGAAGGTATAGAAATATGCCTGGTGGTTTTATTGAAGTGTTGGGTGGTGCAGGTGATGAGAACACGCGGTTAGTAAGAATACTTTGGCGATTTGAGCTGAACGAAACAAACGAAGACCTCAACCCGATCTTAGTAAAGCAAATGAAGACATTCGAAATTCATTTGAAGGACTTGGTCGATGGGGATTCGGCAGCGTTCAAAGAAGCGAGTTTTCATATGAATAATGAATATGATGGCACCGAAATCTTTTGCTCGACCTTTGGCATCATCACTACAGACTCTTAACCCGGACTGATTTGCGAGTTGCTATCCAGGTTCCACTGAAAGAACCTTACCCCAATATCTCCGCAATCGCCGTTCCTTCCGCGATATTAATTGGCCGGCCCACGTTGGACATGTTTTGCGTGTAGGGAGGGACGCCGACTGCTTCGCAGGCGGTTGAGAGAACATCGCCGACGTCGATTTTTTTGTCGGTGACTTCCATACCGCTTTCGTTGGTGGAACCGTAGACCTGGCCGCCGTTAATTCCGCCGCCGGCGAAGACGCAGCTCCAGGCCTGGGCGAAGTGATCGCGGCCACTGTTGTTGTTGATGTTCGGGGTCCGGCCGAATTCTCCCATCCAGAGAATCGTCGTTGTTTCAAGCAATCCCCGCTGGGCCAGGTCGGTCATCAATGTTGACCAGGCAGCATCGAGCTGACCGGACAGATTTTTTACCTGGGTAAAGTTATCCTGATGCGTATCCCAACTGACCCCATCGAAGGGGATCTCGATGACAGAAACTCCTGCTTCTACAAGTCGTCGGGCGAGCAGACAGCTTTGGCCAAAGACACCTGCGCCGTAAGCTTGGCGGAGTTCTTCCGGCTCATCGCTTAAGTCGAAAATCTTTCCCGCCGGGCCGTTCATCATGTTCATCGCCCGCTGGTACACTGTTTGATGCGCGGTGAGTGCCGCGGCTGTTCCCTGGCGAGTGGCGAAATCGGACTGCAACCGATTCCATAACTCAGTCCGTTTCTGATGGCCTTCCCTGTTTAGCCCACCGGCGAGCGCCAAGTCTTCCACTTGAAAGGAAGGGTACGCCATTGCATTAGGATTGTTGGAGGAATCGCCGTTGTTCGGGTCGGCTTGTCTGTTTCCTCCCTGGGCGCGAACGGCGAGCGGAGCGAAGCCCGGTCCGAGGTAACCCGGGCCAATCTCAATCCCGAAATTCAAAATCTGTCCCCCAACCGACATGAAGTTCGGCAGGGTATCGTCCGATCCTCGTAGCTCTTTGGACAACGAAGCACAAATCGAAGGGTAGCTGATCGGTGCGCCGGGTCTCTGTCCTGTGTGCATCAGGTAGGTTCCTCGCGCGTGATCCCCTTCTTTGGTACTCAGACTGCGAACAATGGCGAGTTTGTCGGCTTGTTGTGCGAGCTTAGGGAGATGTTCGCTGATCTGAATGCCTGGGACATTCGTGTCGATTGCTTTGAATTCACCTCCATTTTCATGCTCTGGTTTCGGATCGAATGTATCGAGCTGACTGGGGCCCCCCGTCATCCAGAGGACAATCAAATTCCGCTTCAGTTTCTCCCCAGTTTCCGCCGCCATACTTTGAACCAGTGGTTGTAACCAGTGGCTGGTACTCAATCCCGCAAAACTTCCCGCCAGGGTTTGCAGACAACGACGTCGATTGATGTTCCACATGGAAGACCTCTTACTCATTTATTCGGAGAAATATTATTCGATCGTTAAGTCGTACTTTATACGGGGGGTAGCCCAGACAATCTCGTAGAGTTGTCTGGGTGCCGCAGGCACAAGCGGCCACGCAGGATGTGAGGTGGTTCTGTACTTCGACGTTTAACGTGGAGTCCCGCTTGTTGCTTCGCAACCCGGACAACACTTCGTGATTGTCCGGGCTACCCATTAATATTTTAATTCGATGTTGTGTTGGTTTGACATTTTCATATTCACAGTTATGCGAATAGAAACGATTTAATGATGAATCACTTCTCATTGTTAATAATTCATTGTGAATTCCGCCGAGTTGAGCAGGGCCCATAAAATGTGACCCAGTGCCGTCTGACGGGACTGCGAATCGGCTTGTTCTCCCAGGTACTGAAGGAACTGTGCTCCCGTTTCCTCCTCAGGGGGATGCGAGAGCGTCGACAGGAACAGGGTATTGATCCGATCTTCATCTGTATAAAAGGGGGCTGCCAGCGATTTGAGTAGATTACTTTGCTCAATCGTCACGGCGCGGTTCGTTAAATTTCCATTCATCAAAGTCAGGGCCTGCGGAATTCCGGACTGGTATTCCGTCTGGTTATCTCCCGACCGTTTGAACTTCTGAATAAACGTGGTCCGCTGCGGATCGATATCAAATCCTCCCGCCGCTGACGAGAGGATGGGTTGCGAAGTCGCCTGGGCGAGTCCGTCGTATAACTGATCGGCGGTGAAAGGCTTGATGGCGTGCCGGGCGAAGTAGCGGGTTTTCTTCTCCGCAGTCTTCTGGGGTTCGTCCGCAGCATGCCGACTCGAAAGTTGATACGCTCGCGTGTTCGTCAATTCGCGTAGCAGATATCGTAGATCGAAATCATGAGCGATAAAATCTTGTGCGATCAACTCGAGCAATTCTTCATCAATCGGGGGATTATGACTACTGAAGTTGTCGGGCGGATTCACGATTCCTAACCCGAACAAATGAGCCCAGACCCGATTCACCGTTGCGCGCGCGAATAACATATTCTCATTACCCGTCATCCAGTTGGCCAAGGCGGCTCGGCGCGTAACGGTTTTGATCTCGGCTGGTTCGGATTCGCCGAAGTATCGCGGAGGGATCTGTTCTTCGCTATCGGGAAGAGTCACCTCGCCTACAGAAAGATCAGTCAGTTGTGGTCCTCCCTGCATCATTTGTCCGGTCATCCCGGGTTGCGGGGAGAGCTGTGCGAAGAAAGCAGCGAAACTCCAGAAGTCGGCCTGCTTCCAGTCATCGAAGGGGTGATCATGGCATTGGGCACAATCAATCTGCACACCGAGAAATGTTCGCGACGTACTCCGAGCGAGTTCCTCCGGTTTGATTTGTAATGAGGAGTAATACAGAGCCGGTCCGACCTGGTCGAAACTTCCCTCAGCCAGGAGCAATTCCCGCACAAGTTGGTTGTAGGGTACGTTATCCCGAAACCGGCTGCGGAGCCATTCTTCAAAGCCACCGATCTGTAGTGCGTTCAAGTTTTCTATGTTGTCCGAGAGCAAATACGATCGCCACATATTCGCCAAGTGGACTGCGTGCCGGGGACGGGAGAGTAGCTCGTCGATTAACTCCGCTCGACGATCGGGAGATTCATTCTCTTCGAACTCATAAATTTCGCCCACGCGGGGAATCAACCCGGTCAAATCGAGGGTGACCCGGCGAATGAATTCGGTATCGGTGGTGAGTTCTGCGGGTTCGAGATTCTGTTCCTGCCAGACGCTATTCAACCGGGCATCGATCTGATCGGCTAACCGGGCAGGTTCTTCTGCCACTGAAACGGAGACGAATTGGCTGCCAGTCAAACCGACGATGAGTAATAGAAACAACAACGCGCGAGTCAAAATTCGCATGAGTTCACGACCTGAATAGTTCTCAAAAGCAGATTTCAGGGAAAAGGGCTTCCTGCATTATCTTATAGGAGAAACGATTTTCGTCTGCTTGTAAACGGCAAAATGCGGTTAAATTAGCAAAATGGGCAGGTCGTGAACTTTTTTATAAACCACGAAACTTGTTTGACTTGTGTTCACTGCTCCTGGCGTAAATTCTCTCTACCTGACATGTGGTTTCCCTGTGGGGGGATGACTACAATAGAAGTGCACGCATTTATTTACGCCACTTACTGAAGGCTTTAACCCATATGGATATGCCTGTCTCACAGACAAACTTACTGGAAAATTTGAACACGTCTTACGATAGCATCGTGATTGGCGCCGGGCCTGCGGGGAGCAGTTTCGCGGCATTGCTCGCCGAACAGGGGCATTCTGTCCTGGTACTCGAACGATCTCCCTTTCCCCGATTTCACGTCGGTGAATCACTCATTCCGGAAACCTACTGGCCTCTCAAGCGACTCGGGTTGATTGACCGTCTTAAAGATTCCGAGTTCCCTCGCAAATACAGCGTGCAGTTTGTGACCGATATGGGCAAGGAATCGGCCCCGTTTTATTTCGATGAATACAACCCGCATGAATGCTCTGTCACCTGGCAGGTCGTGCGCAGCGAGTTTGATCAGTTGCTCGTCGAGAACGCGCGTGAAAAGGGAGCCGATGTCCGTGTCGATGCGCAGGTGCTGGAGGTCCTGTTCGACGGTGACCGGGCGACGGGTGTCAAAGTCCGTTTCGGTAAAGGGGAAGAGGCGGCCACACAGG
>JAGQQC010000629.1 GCA_020426395.1 Planctomycetaceae bacterium | reverse complement strand
TACTGTCTGAGTGGCAGCAAAGTCGTTGAATTTACGAATGCAACGACAACTCAATGCTTCCATGCCACGAAAAAACAGTGGGCCGATAATCTGTTGACCCGTTTTGGTCTTCCCACGGAAATATTTCCGCAAGTTGTTGATCCCGGGACAAAGTTAGGGAAACTTCGAGAAAACGTCGCCAAAGCAACCGGCTTATCACGGATTGAGGTGATCGCTCCAGCCACACATGATACTGGAGCCGCAGTCGCTGCCGTTCCGACCCGTCACACTGGAAAAGCAAACTGGGCTTATATCAGCTCAGGAACCTGGTCGCTCATGGGCCTGGAACTTCCGGAAGCAATCCTCACCGAAGAAGCCCTCGCACAGAATGTCACCAATGAAGGTGGAGTGGACGGAACCTATCGCCTACTCAAAAACATCATGGGGCTCTGGTTAATTCAAGAGTGCAAACGAAGCTTCGAGCGGAAAGGGAATTCCCTGGGATATGGAGCCCTGATGAATCTGGCGCGAGATGCAAAACCGTTTCAGTCACTCGTCAATCCCGACGATCACCGTTTTCTTAAACCGGACGATATGGTTACCGAGATACGGAATTATTGCCGAGAAACAGGCCAACCTGTTCCCGAGTCGGAGGGAGAACTGATCCGATGTGCGATGGAAAGCCTTGCGCTAAAATATCGAATGGTGCTGGAAGGACTTCAAAAACTTTCTGGCGAAAAGGTCGAAGTCATTCATATTGTCGGTGGGGGCTGCCAAAATACGCTGCTGAACCAGATGACCGCCAACGCCTGCGGTATTCCCGTCATTGGGGGCCCAGTGGAAGCGACTGCCCTGGGCAATATTCTGCTCCAGGCCCGGGCACTGGGCGAAGTCGATTCTTTGAAAGATATTCGAGAAGTCGTGCGGAATTCCGAATCGATCGATGAATTTTCTCCCGAAGACCAATCTGCCTGGAACGACGTTTATACCCGCTTCCTGGAACTGTCAGCGTGACCAATCCCGGCCGGTCAGAAATCAGTCAGCAAATCAAAAAGTCTGCGCTGGAAATCGGTTTCGAACTGGTCGGTATCACCCCCGCCACGCAGTCCGCCGGTTTTCACCATCTGCTCGAATGGTTGGATAAAGGCTACGACGGTGAGATGAAATACATCGAGCGTCGTCGCGAAGCGTATGCCGATCCCGGTTATGTTCAACAACAAACCCGCAGCCTGGTAGTCTGCGCCTGGAACTATCATTCCGCCCCCCCTGCTCCGACAAATCGCTCCGAAGGCCGGGTTGCCCGTTATGCCTGGAGTGGAGTTGATTATCACGATTATTTACGAGGGAAGTTACAACAGCTCGCTGAGCTGATTCGTGAATTAATTCCCGAAGCACGCACACGGTGCGCCGTAGACACGGCGCCCCTACTCGAACGGGACTTCGCACAACTTGCCGGACTGGGATGGTTTGGCAAGAATACGATGCTGATTAATAAACGTAAGGGAAGCTGGTTACTGTTGGGATCCGTGCTCGTTGATCAGGAACTCGATTACGATGCCCCTCATCAAACGAGCCACTGTGGTACCTGTACCCGTTGCCTCGAAGCTTGTCCGACCGACGCTTTTGCCGGTCCGTATGAACTTGATGCCCGCAAATGCATTTCTTATCTAACAATCGAATTAAAACATACCATTCCAATCGAACTACGCCCCCCCATGGGAGACTGGTTATTCGGTTGTGACATTTGCCAGGAAGTATGCCCCTGGAATCGTAAAAGTCCTCAGTCAATGGCACCGGAAGTTCAGCCTCGAGCTGACTTGAATCCGATTTCCGCTCTGGAACTGTTTGAACTAAGTGAGACGGAACTCAAAACAAAATTAAGAACCAGTCCACTATTACGTCCTGGATGTGACGGTTTACTGCGGAATGGAGCCATCGTCCTGGGCAACGGAGGAGACCCA
>JAGQQC010000628.1 GCA_020426395.1 Planctomycetaceae bacterium | reverse complement strand
AACTCTTCGATTACAACTCTCGCTATTATGATTGTTTCTGGTGTGATGAACCGGTCACCAATTTCGAGACACCGGCAAAAGATGTCTTCGTCTCTTTCTCTCCCACGAAATTACCCGAGTGGCGTTTTTCGGAAACTGAAAGCGAAATAGGTGAGCGACATATCGAGAAAGATTCAATTACGATCGAAGACTGGCGGTTGGCACGTTATTGGGGCTGGCATGCGATGTTATTGCCGCAGATGGGACAGATGCCTTCGGTCATCAACTTCGATGAAGCTCGATTCAGCGAGCACAACTGGCAGTCCATGCAGATGAAAATCGATTCCTATACATGTCCGACGGCGATCATGGCAAATTCAATTTCACAGGATCAGGAGGCCCGTCGAATTTTACATGCCCGTCATCGGATCCCTTCCGATCTGGGGCTCACCAGTTATCGAGGTGTGCGAGGTTATTGGGCGGATCTGGAAGAAAGAGAAGATGATGACGAACTTGACGAAGAGGATACGTCCAGCATGGTTCTGCTTCCCGGAATGTTCGATATCAATCGCAAAACAGCCTTTCGGGATGTGGCCGATGGGGAAAGTAATACGTTGATGATTGGCGAATCGACCATCGGTTTCTGGAATGATGGCTTCAGTTGTTGTGCCAGCATTCACGATGAGCGTCCCGACTTTTATTCCTACCTCGCCTATCAGACTCCGCGAGGTCAGACGCCTGGATCGCAGGATGATCCTGTTGTTGATGAAGATGAGACTCGGGGGAACCGGTTCTTTAGATCACAATACTTTGGCTTCGGAGGTTGGCATGACGGAGTCAGTAACTTCGCTCTTGTCGATGGCTCGGTCCGGTCCCTTTCACACACGATTGACAGTAACGTGTTACGGGCTCTCGTGACTCGGAACCAGGGGGAACAATTAAACCTGGTTGAGTAAAGAAGCTGAAAGGTTGAGTAGATCTACATCAATGCTCGACTGATCTCCAGTACATTCGTAATCGATTCTTCGAGATCATTTTTCAGTTTAATCGTATTAGATTGATAACCCAGCCGGCGCGCCAGGAACTCGAATTCTTCACTATCCACAGGAGGAACGGTGAGATCCTTGGCGTTGCCGCGAACCATCCGCAATGCATCAATTAGTTTTCGCTGGAACATGTGCGCGGCACGAAGTTTTTCAAAGTTTTCAGGAGAGAGAATACCCGAAAGATGCAATGCCTGAATTGCCTTACGTGTGTTACTGGAACGGAGTAGATGATTAGCCCGTCCGTAATTAATTTGCAAACCCTGAACAAGATATTCAATGTCTACCAGCCCACCCGGGCTTAACTTGGCGTTCAACGTGCTCCCTTTGACCAGTTGCCGTACTTGCTTCTCTCGCATCGCACGCATGGCAGCTGCGTCGAAGGGAGGTCCGTGGTAGATGAGTTCATCACGCATGATCGTCATCGCATGTCCGAACTTTTCATCGCCACAGACATGCCGCAGTTTAACCAGGGCTTGCCGTTCGTACGGCCAGGCTGGACCATCGTGAGAAAAATACTTCTCGAAGGCTTCTTTGGAGACAGCCAGACTTCCCGCGCGTCCGTAGGGACGCAATCGCAAGTCAAGTTGAAAAATTCCTTCCTGTCGCGCTCGAATGGTCTGTTTGAACTGTTCCACCAAGTGTTGGAAAAATTCAGAAGTGGTGATCGATTCAGGTCCCTCAGTTTTTCCTGTTCCCTCATATAGAAACATCAGTTCAATATCGGAAGCAAACCCGAGTTCCCGTCCGCCACATTTGCCTAATGCGCATACGGAAAATTGACAGGGGTTTCCATCATCCAATCGAGGGGAGCCGTAGCGTTCCAGTAGTGGTTGCAAACAGATGTTCGTTGCTGATTCAATGACGACTTCAGCGAGGTCGGATAACTCGGCGGAAAAATCGCCGAATTCGGTGATCAAATCCAGGATGTGTCGCATGT
>JAGQQC010000627.1 GCA_020426395.1 Planctomycetaceae bacterium | reverse complement strand
CCAGAGCATGCTTGAGGATGAAATACGCTTCGCAGATAAGCTGCATATCGCCGTATTCAATCCCGTTGTGGACCATCTTTACATAATGACCAGCTCCCGATTCGCCGACCCACTCACAACAAGGGATGTCGTTGTTCGGCCCCACTTTCGCGGAAATTTTCTGGAAGATCTCTTTGACAGCCGGCCAGGCAGCTTTAGAGCCTCCCGGCATGATGCTCGGTCCCTTAAGGGCTCCTTCTTCCCCTCCGGAAACGCCGGTACCGATGAAGAGCAACCCCCGGTTCTCGACTTCTTCCGTGCGACGGATAGAATCGTTGAACTCGGAGTTCCCTCCGTCGATGATGATATCTCCCTTATCGAGCAGGGGCGTCAGATCATCAATGATCGCATCGACCGCTGGTCCTGCCTTGACCATCAACATCACTTTACGGGGTGATTTCAGGTTAGCGACCATCTCTTTCAGGTCATGATAACCGGTGATTGATTTTCCGGCGGCATTCCCATTGATGAAATCATCGGTGGTGCTGGTCGTCCGGTTGTAAACAGCCACGCTGTAACCATTGTTGGCCATGTTGAGAACGAGGTTCTGCCCCATCACAGCGAGACCGATCAAACCAATATCATGTTGTGACATGTTTTATTTCCTTCGCGGAAAGTAATTGTGTGAGAACCCAACCTAAAACCCGGTTGTGGCTGTTCATCAACCTGTAAAATAAGTGGGAATGTGACCCATCAGAGGGTTTTAGGATCACTTCCTATGTATCTGTGTATTCGAAATTCGCGAGTTTATTTCTTCCAGGGAGGCGTATCCGGTAACAGCTTCTCGAACTCGGCAATCAGGGAGTCCTGATAAGCTCCTTTATATTCCCCATTCAGGAATTTGTCACACGCTTCGTCATAAAAACGTTGCCAACTTTCTTCTTCGTGGCCGGGGTTAATTGGGTAGAAGAGGGCGTTCACGGCCTGTGCGGCTTTCATGTCCCCGGGAGCATCTCCCATCATCAAGATGTGATCGTCAGTGTAACCATGCTCTTTCACCGCACTGAGAGATTCCTTCTTACTTCCCGCTTCCTGACCACAAATCGCAGCTACATACTGGGCGATGCCATGTTCGGTCCACTCCTTATTGAGTGCGTCGTTGGGTGTTGCCGAACAGACAATCATATCGGCTTGAGTGCTCAGTTTTTCGAGAGAATCTTTGACGAACGGGTACGGACTGACTCCTTCCACAATGTCGTCAACCGTTTCGTTGACGGCCAGGGACCAGCCCAAAGCCAACTTAAGATCGGCATCACCCGTTTTCGCGACCTCATCTTTCAAGGTCGGATTCCCCAGTTTCGTTTCGCGCTCGATCCAGTCCCGAACACCTTGTAATTCCATCAGTTTCACCCCTCGGGCGTTAACTTCGGGACGCTCCTTCAGCAAATCCAACGTCATCGTCAAAGCCGGGAAACGATTAATACCGCGCCATTTTGAATAGAGATTGACGAACTCCGCCGCTTCGCGGGCGTATTTCGAGATCGCCTGGAGGCCGAAGTATTTGATCGTATTCGGAATGAAGCATTCTTTATGTTTGATCTCCATCGTATCGAAGGCACAGCCATCCGAATCGATGCCGATCATGAAGTCGTGTTTTTTCTCAAAGGAATCGAGAGGATGTTCCGACACGTTTTATTTCCTTTTTTGGTCTGCTGTCCGAGGAACAGCGAATATGTTAGGGAGATTCTTCCGGGTTAAGTTACTTGGATTCGCGATCCGCCTGGGGAATGTACTTTTCAAGCTTCTGGTCTGCAAACTTCATTTCGAGCTGAGCCATCCGCATTCGCCCGTCGATCATTGGCACACTAACCCAGTCTTCTCCTAGCAGGGGTTTCGCGTACTTCACGAACTCATCTGTCACATCCATTCCGCAAGGAGAAATCCAGTTGTCGAGGAATTTTCGTTCGCTGTTGGCCACTTTTTCG
>JAGQQC010000626.1 GCA_020426395.1 Planctomycetaceae bacterium | reverse complement strand
TATGGAACGCGGCATCTACTTACGTCGACATTATCGGAAACGGAATTGCAGAATGTCGCGTGGGAAACGGCAACCTGTCTGAGAGAGAGTTGGGCCGAAGTGGTCTACGCTCGCTGGAATGAGGAGGATCCTACGTTTGAGAAAGGGTTCCCGATCTTACCGGGAGTTCCCCTGCATCAAACATCCGGCACGACCGGTGTCCCCAAAATAGCTGTCAGGCCCGGTCCTTGTGCGGTGGCGGAGGCGGAACATTATATTCAGACGGCAAGCATTTCTGGCGATGATCGGATTCTGGCGGTCCCACCGATGAGTCATGCTTATGCTTACGGGATGTGTGTAATGGTTCCGCTCTTAAGTCAGGCGGATGTGGTCTGCTTAAGTCGTTTTGATGTGGGCCAGGTGTTTAAGGTATTTGAAGAGGAACGCATCACCATTTTTCCTGCCGTTCCGGCGATGCTGGATCTGATGTGTCTAGGGTCCAGAGAACTTTTACAGCGTTCGCCGAAGACCGTTTTCTGTGCCGGGGCTCCTCTGTCAGAACGAACAGCCCGGATTTATGAAGAACGTTCCGGTGTGGTTGTGAAAAAATTGTATGGTACGACCGAAACCGGCGGAATATCGATCACGATGAGTGAAGCGGAAGCGAAACGAACGGGTTGCGTGGGACCACCAATGGAGGGGGTTCGATCAGAAGTATGCGTGCCGACTGAAGCTTCTCTTGGCGAGGGAGTTGGCACACTGCGAATTAAATCTTCGTCAATGATGGCCGGATATCTCAGCCAGTCAGGTATTGATCGATCACCAGTGATGGAGGGTTGGTTTGAAACGGGGGATCTGGCTTATCAGGATGAACACGGAGCCAATCATCTACAGGGACGGCAGACGGAAGTCATTAACGTCGGTGGATTGAAAGTCGTCCCGAGTGAAGTGGAGGCGGTGTTGGCTCAACTACCTGAAGTGCGAGAATTGAAAGTTTACGCAGGAACAAATCGAGATGGATCACAGTTCGTGAAAGTGGCGATTGTTCCGGACGGGATTCTGGATCGGAAGCGTCTTGTGGAGCATTGCCGTCAACATTTGATCTATTACAAGCATCCACAAAAAGTGATATTTGTGGAACAGCTTCCGAAAACAGCCTCAGGAAAAGTTATTTTGAACGAGCTTCCTTGAGGTTGACTCTTTCGAGAATCGTGTGGTGATTCAACGTGTCCAAATCTTCCTGTGAAATGCCGATTGCCATCGTGGGTATGGCCTGCCAGTTGCCCGGCGCAGACAGTCCGGAGAGATTCTGGGAGATGTTGATTGAAGGGCGGAGTGCCATCCGGGAGATTCCCTCGGAGAAACTGGAACTTAATCTCTATTACGATCCTCGCGAAAAGATTGCTGGTAAGGTTTCCTCTCGATTAGGCGCTTTCCTCTCTCAAAAACCTTGGGGAGAAGCCGTTTCTCGATTACCTTCAAACTTGGTTGAGACGGTTGATCCCGTGCATCTCCGATTTTTCGAAACGGCGACGGAGGCTTTTTCCGATTCCGGTTACGACCCATTCGACCTGCCCTGCCGAGATGTTGGAGTCTATGTCGGTCACGACAGTCCGAGTAGCCAGGTTGGGGATCAAACGATTGCCAATTATTCAGCTATGTTGGGGAACCAACTGGCTCCTGTTCTTTCTGAAACGTCGCTAGCAGGAACAGATTTGAGTCAAAGATTCGCCCAGCGAATCCAAAAACGTTTTGAGCATCAGTCCGGTTTTCAATCAGGAATACAGACCAGTGATATTGCTGGTTTAACAAGTCGGGGATTGGGCCTGAGTGGCCCTGCTCTCGTTGTCGATGCCGCTTGTGCTTCTTCTCTTCAGGCTGTCTATTCAGCGGTGCGCGCCTTGCAAAGTGGGCGAATCAAGATGGCACTGGCAGGAGGCGCCGCCGACTGGAAGCTGGACACGATTGCGGAATTTTCAAAAGCGGGGGCG
>JAGQQC010000625.1 GCA_020426395.1 Planctomycetaceae bacterium | reverse complement strand
AACGGCAGTATTAATTATCTATCTCACCTTCATAACGTTACGTTAAGGATGGATAAAACGCACATATTCGACGCCGATCTTGAGTTACTAAAACCGGTCTCTGGCAGCTTGCTCATCAGTCTAAATCAGACAAATATCACTGACAAAGGACTGATGACTTTGAAGTCCCATCCTTGTTTGTTTTATGTGTCCGTGAAGAAAACAAAAGTCAGCGAAAAAGGACTTCGGCAGTTCAGAAAAGACATGGGCTGGACGGAATTAAAAGACTACTCCCAGGAATTGGAGTGAATGCCATGCACCTCGCGGGGAAGCACAGGTTGCCGGTACTCCGGCTACCTGTGTGCGTCAGCACAAGAGTCGACAGTTTGACATCAATCCCACGCCACTCCACCCAACAAAACAATTATAATTACGGAAGACCGCTTCAAACCCCCGGCCCGCAGCGAACTCACACTGTTCACCGAAGCCACCCACCGTGTCTCGGAACACCCAACAGCGTCAGCCACCATCTCCCGAAAACCGACGCATTTCAAAAAGGCAAGGAACACCCTGATGCGAATTGATTTTGAGGATTTCCGGATGCTCGCAAAGGGTGCGTTGATCGACTTCCATCAATTCGACCTGACAGGGATTTTGCGTTCCGGGTATCGGTTTTTCCCGCAGACTGTTGAGTTGAGAGGGGGATTGGTCCTGTCGCTGTCGATTCTCAGTCTGCTCTGCACTTCTGTGGAGGCTTGGGCAGATGATAACGTGGACGCAACCCCTCCGGAGCCAAAGGTCTCCCTGCTTCAGGATGAGTACCGCGGAGTGAAATCAGTTATACGAAATAAGTCAACTTTTATTGAGGGTGATTACTCAGCCGTCGGCCCCGTGATGGTAGGAGGGAAGTGGGCCGTCTTGCTCCTCAAACGGTACAATGAAGTGTTATCCAGTGACTGGTCGATATTTGGCCCCGAAGGGAAATATTATTATCGGAAAATCCGAATAGGGTTGGTCGCTGTCGATCTTGAAACTGGCAAGGCGTTTCAGTTGATTGTCAGGAATCCGGGCCAGGACGCGCCCGGCTTCATCTGGATCGATCGGATTTATCAACTACCGAATAACCGCTGTGGGGTTGTTATTGGTTGGGAATCCCCCAAGCCTAATACGGATGATCGGTTCTTTCTTTGGGAATGGGATCTCAATCGGAATACTGTCGCCCCACTGGGAAATGGCGATTTTCTTGGAATTCTCCGATCGTGTTTTACCAAAGGGAAGATTTCTGTCGAGGTGCTCAATCCGGATGAGATCCACGAACCGGGGCTCCGGACGTACAAGCTGACAGATGTCGGCTCCCATAAACCCCTGTCAATCCCCTTGTCCCTCTCGGATTCTATCGAGCCGGCGGGATCTGGGCACCCTGGTCAGTGTTTTAATCGACCGACGTTGATTCCTCTTGCTTCAAATGAGACGAACTCATTGATCCTTTACCATTCGTACGACTCGATACTGGATGACCACCCGCCGGAAGTTTGTCTGGAATGTCTGGACCCGACGGCTCCCGACGGTCGTCGCTGGAAATGGACTTCAAAAGCGATTCGTGATCTCATTGGAGAGGATGGATACGAACTCTATTTGCTCCGGAGATCTTCGGTCGACTCCACGACGGTGGGATTGGTTGCAAGTTGGGAATCGCGGGAGTTCTCCACCAGAGTCCTGTTGATCGATGCCCTATCAGGCAATCTGATCAAGGCCATTATACTTCCGGAGGGTTATAGCAATAACCATGTACTCCTGTCGCATGATTCTAAAATGCTGGGAGTGCGAAACGAAATCCCGAATGAGAGTGAGTCCGAACCGGATGAAGTCACCTATTCTCTAGTGGATGTGGAGTCGAGTCTTGTCATACATCCTCCTGCGAAGATTCCTGATAATGTGAGTTCCTCACGATGTTTTTTCCTGCGCGGGGAAAAAGTGTTTATGACTGGAGGAAGT
>JAGQQC010000624.1 GCA_020426395.1 Planctomycetaceae bacterium | reverse complement strand
AGGCACGCCAGCGCACCATCGAATTATTCAAGGAAGTCGGGATTGATAATGCTGAAGAGAAGATTCGCAGTTATCCCCATGAAATGTCGGGCGGGCAAAAACAGCGAGTGATGATCGCGATGGCCCTCAGTTGTAAACCAAAACTGTTGATCGCGGATGAACCGACCACGGCACTGGATGTGACCATTCAAGCTCAGATTCTGGAGCTGCTCCGTGACTTACGCGATGAGCGTCAGATGTCCCTGTTGTTCATTACACATGATTTGGGGGTCATCGCGGAAATTGCGGATGATGTCGCCGTTATGTACCGGGGCCGGATTGTGGAGTACAAACCAGTTGTGGAGATATTTGAGAATCCACAGCATCCCTACACCAAAGGACTCCTCGCCTGTCGTCCCCATCCCGATGCGAATTATAAGCGTTTACCGACCGTCAGTGATTTCATGAAGACGACGGTCAAGGAAGATGGTGAAATCGAACTCACCGAGATCACTCCCTCTCAAGAAGATCTGGAGCGATTGAAAAACAAAGGGCGAGGCCGTTTGTTATCTCCCGAGTCGGAATTACAAAGTCTGGGCCATCCCTGGAATCCGGACGAACATCCCGCTGATACGACCCTCATTCCGGCGGGGCAAAAACCGTTACTATCGGTTCAGGATTTGAAAGTTTATTTCCCGAAGCGAAAGGGAATTTTCTCTCGTATCTACGACTATGTACGGGCCGTCGATGGGATCAGTTTCAATGTGTATCAGGGGCAGACATTGGGGCTCGTGGGAGAATCAGGTTGTGGCAAAACAACCACTGGTCGCGCCATAATGAAGTTAGTCCAGGCGACGGAAGGGAAAATCTTTTTTGAAGGAACCGACTTGGTTCCGATCAGTGAAGGGCAAATGAAACGATTCCGGCAGCGAATTCAAATTATCTTTCAGGATCCCTACGCGTCGCTCAATCCTCGGTTGACCGTTCAAGGAATGCTGACCGAAGCCATGAAGGTGAATAGAATCGGGCAGGATAAAAAAGACCGGATTAACAAAGCCGCCAGCCTCCTGGAAGAAGTTGGTCTACTGGCCGAACATTTGGGCCGATATCCACATGAATTCTCTGGTGGACAACGACAACGAATCTGCATCGCCCGGGCGTTGGCGGTGGAGCCGGAATTCATTATCTGTGACGAATCGGTCTCGGCCCTCGACGTTTCGGTTCAGGCTGTTGTCTGTAACTTGCTTAAGGATTTACAAGAACGTCGAAATCTGACTTACATCTTTATCAGTCACGATCTCAGTGTCGTTAAATTCATGTCCGATATGATGGCAGTTATGAATGATGGCAAAATTGTGGAATTCGGCCCGGCGGAGAGTATTTATGCTGATCCAAAGGAAGAATATACGCAAAAACTGATTGCTGCGATTCCCAACGATTCGCTCGACAATATCCGGCTTCATCAGCAGCAACGAGAAGAACGCCAGAGAAAGAAATAGCCCGGATTCGAATCGGTGCATTGTCAGTCCTCGCTTGGAGTGGTTAGACTGGGTTAACGGGGTTTGGGTGAATTTTCACCCGAATTTCATGTTCACTTAATTCCGGATTCCGACGTGATCGTTAGGATTGAGTTGAGCTTATTAATCTCTGCCCACCACTCTTCTTGCCTGGATTTCCAGCTGACAGAAAGTGCCGCTCATGCATACCGACAAGATTGACTGGTTGTTGAAAAAATACCCTCATCGCCGTGATTTCCTGCAGGCAGGTCTCTTTTCACTGGCCAGTTGGCCGCTCTTGCTGGATCGCCCGGCGAGTGGGGCGGTTACCCGGCAGATTTCCTTCAAGGATTATCCTTTCCAGTTGGGAGTCGCCTCAGGTGATCCCACCTCCGACGGAGTCGTGCTTTGGACTCGGCTTGCACCGGAACCTCTCACTGATGGCGGCATGCCGAACGAAACTGTTGCCGTGCAATGGGTGGTTGCTAAAGACGAGAAGCTGACCGAAGTCGTTGCCAA
>JAGQQC010000623.1 GCA_020426395.1 Planctomycetaceae bacterium | reverse complement strand
CATCATCCGGACCGGAACCAGTTCCATCGGGCGCCATCCGTAGAAAACCGGTTGCGGTGAGTAGACGAATCGTTTCCGGGTCGGTGTTATCAAGCGGGTGCGGTGCGAGTTCATCTCCAGCAAGTTGTTCGGTGATGAACTGATCATACGGGATATCGTTGTTGAAACTGTCAACGACATAGTTGCGATACTTGTAAGAGTACGGTCGCAAATCATCATTGATCGTGTACCCTTCACTGTCGGCATAACCCGCCACATCGAGCCAATGCCGTCCCCAGCGCTCACCGTAATGAGGTGAGGCGAGCAGACGATCGATCACTTTCTCCCAGGCACTGGGAGACTCATCATTGAGGAAGTTTTCGATCTCTTGCGGAGTGGGTGGAAGGCCAGTTAAGTCAAACGTCGCGCGACGAATCAACGTCCGTTTGTCGGCTTCGTAAGAATAGGTGAGTTGTTCTTCTTCGAGTTTTTTGAGGATGAAGGCATCAATAGGAGTTTCGACCAAATCCTGTTGCGCCACTTCGGGAATCGCCGATTTTTCTATCGGCCGGAACGACCAGAAGTTCCGTTCTTCTTCCGTGATGATCGGACCGTCCCCGATTTCTTCCGGTTCGGGACGGGCGGTTTTCGCCCCCTGAGCAATCCAGGTTCTGATCAGTTCAATTTCATGACCAGGCAGCAATTTGTCCTCATCGGGAGGCATCTCGCCAGCATCAAGTCGCATCAATAGTAAACTGGAATCAGGCTCGCCGGGTTCAATGGCCTCTCCCGAATCTCCCCCTGCGACAAGAAACCGCTGCAAACGGACATCAAGTCCTCCTTGCTTGTCCCCCCCTTCTCCGTGACAGTGCACACAATGTTCTTTCAAAATCGGGCGAATATCCCGTTCGAAAAGAAGTTCCCTCGGCTGATCTTCTGCCTGAAGGCTGGGCACTGGATAAGGACCAAAAGCGAGCAGACCGAGAATAGTGAGGAAGCAAATCCGGTGAATGATCGGATAAGGTCGCATGGGATTCACAGACTGGTTGAATGGTGGGAATAACCGAGGCAGGCGCTGAGGAAGGATCGTTTCGGGGATCCTTAAGAAAATCACCCGAAAACGCATAAACAGATTCTAATCGGAAAAATTGCGAACGACAACCAGTTTCTCGGTTTTCCACGCCTCCTTCCCGATTTCGGTGCTCCTCTGAGATTCGCTCGCAAGTCGTTGTCGAGAACGGATTTCAATCATTGAAAATGAGCGGAAATCAGCCCGGTTTGGTTCGTGCTGAGGAGACACAGAATATAAGATTGAACCCACTCCAGCATTGAGAACGAATCAAAACTCAATTTTTTGAATACACAATAAATTTTTGAATGCACAACGAACAGGAAGGATAAGCCATGAAGGGAAATGACAAAGTTATCGAAGCGATGAATGCGGGTTTGACGATTGAGTTAACCGCCATCAATCAATATTTCATCCAGTCGAAAATGTGTCGGGACTGGGGTTACAACAAGTTGGCAAAATACTACTGGGACGAATCGATGGAAGAGATGCAGCATGCTGATCTGCTGATCGATCGGATTCTCTTCCTGGAAGGAGTTCCCGAAATCGCTCGCTACGACGTGATTCGAGTTGGTAAAACGGTTGTTGAACAACTGGAAAACGGGCTGAAGCTGGAACTGGGCGCCGTAGCTGCCTATAACGATGCGATTAAACTGGCGATGGAGCAAAAGGACGCCGGCAGCAAGGAGATTATGGAGAAAATTCTCGTCGAGTCAGAAGAAAGCGTCGACTGGCTGGAAACTCAATTGAGCCTCGTGAAAGAGGTCGGACTTCAGAACTACCTGGCAATGCAAATGGGAGAAACCGCCGAGGGGTAAGCTTCAAGCACTTTGGAGATACGACGTACGCAGGCGGTGCAGCCCGTTCCGGCTCCAGTCTGCTGGACGATGCAGGGGACGGAGACCGCTTACCCTGTTTCGAATTTGTGACGGACGTCAGACTCGCGCACTTTCA
>JAGQQC010000622.1 GCA_020426395.1 Planctomycetaceae bacterium | reverse complement strand
ACTTCGATTTCCATCTGGATGTTCTCTCCCTTTTGGGGACGTTGCGGCGGGGCTTGTGCGCCCCCTCCAAAACCACCCCGAGCGGAATCGAATCCTCCTCCGAAGAAACTACCGAAGATGTCACCGAGATCAATTGGTCCGGCCCCGGTTCCAGCCCCTCCGGTCCAGGTGTGTGTTCCGCCGCGACCGGCGTTGGCGGTGTGGGTCGTACCGAAGCGATCGTATTGGGCGCGTTTGTTTTCGTCGCTGAGAACAGAATAGGCTTCCTGGACTTCTTTGAACTTTTCCGCCGCCTTTTCGTCCCCTTTGTTTCGGTCGGGGTGATACTGTTTGGCCAGTTTTTTGTAGGCTTTGCGGATGTCGTTCGCCGAAGCGGTCCGGGAGACACCTAATGTTTTGTAAAGATCGTCCTGCGGCATGGAGGTGCGGTATTTCGAAAGTCAATTAGCTATAGAAACGGGATAATCACGTAAACGACTTCCATTATACGCGGAAACGGGGCGATGCAACAGGTTCCGGCGAGAGGTCCCTTATTAGGGATTCGGAGTGCCGGGGATAACTTATTCGGATGGAGATGGTATGATCAATGTTACAAGCTGACCGTCCGTGTTCTTTCCGTTGAAATACATTCTATGTCTATGTGGCCGCTGTCATCCTGGAGTCTTCGCTCGCAGCGTTCTCTTCGCTGGGGATTGTATGGCTGGCTGGTATTGCTGTTGCTGATCGGATATTGGATGGCTTCGCTTTACAAACAAGGGCAGGAAGAAAAACAGATTGTCTTCGAGTTGACGGAACTGGGTGCTACGGTGGAAGCGGAACGTGAATATGGTTTTCTCTTCTACATGCTGGGGCTTGATACCGCTAAAACCGATTTTTATTACGTTTCTCTGTTCGACTCAGAGACATTTAGTGAGACGGATCTGGCCAGACTCGTAAAGCTTACGGAAAAACTACCCGCTCCTGTCGATTTAGGAATTGGGGGATGTTCCCAGATCGAAGATTTAAGTGAACTCCGCCAACTGAAAAATCTTATCGGATTGACGGTGTCGAGAAGTGAGACACTCACCAGTCTGGATGGCTTGCTGATACCTGGGAAATCGTATGACTCACTGGTATTTGATCACTGCCCAAACCTGACCGACATCTCCGCCTTGAAAGAGAATCGCATTCAATATCTGCTGAGCCTGGAGGGCAATGAAAATTTTAACGATATTTCCGTCCTGATTTATCACCCACAGGTACTGGAAAATGCGGCTCTGCTGTATTTGAAAGAGACTCCCATCCCACAATCACAGATCGATCAACTGCAGAAACAACATTCGGAACTTAGCATCAAACTCAAGTAAACATTTCGGATGGATGCTATTACAGAGAACTTGCACTAATACATTGAATGTAAGATGATTCTTTAGAGTAACAAAACTCCATTCACCTTCTAACTAAGCCTAAAAGTAACATGTCTGACAGTACTCCGCTCGAAATGACCTGTGAACAGGTCAAAGCAAAACTGGATAATAAGGATGATTTCCTGCTCCTCGATTGTCGCGAGGAGGACGAGTATCGTACTGTCCATATTGATGGAGCAACGTTAATCCCGATGAGTGTTGTCCAGGAACGGGTCGGGGAACTGGAGACGAACAAAGAGGGGGAAATCGTCGTCTACTGTCACCACGGTGGTCGCAGTTTACGAGTGACGATGTGGCTGCGGCAGCAAGGGTTTGCCAAGGCAATCAATATGTCAGGTGGGATTGACGAATGGGCCCAGAAGATTGACCCGAGTTTGCCGAGATATTAGAGCTTGTCCAGGATAAGTGTGATATGAAATAGGCTCTCTATGCGGGTGGCACTGTCTGGCTTGTCCAGCAGTGTCGATTACAGAGCAAGTTAGCGAATTCTTCCCGAGCGGAAACAGCGGTGAGAATGATCTGAAAGGAGCGATCAATCGTTCACACTATGATTCCACTGCTGGACAAGCCAGACAGTGCCACCCGATTAAAGTCATGCAGCACGTCGAGAATATGAATAATCGCGCCGA
>JAGQQC010000621.1 GCA_020426395.1 Planctomycetaceae bacterium | reverse complement strand
CGTGTCGAGGTGCCATAAGAATCTGGTAAATTGCCTGTCCCATTCCCCAGAAAATACTGACTACCGAAATCGTGGCTAATGTGATGCCGATACTCTGTAGTTCGTAGGGCTTGAGAACGGTGTAAAGGAATAAAGTAATACCAAAAACGACGATCCAGCGATAAATCCAGGCTGAGATTGCAAACAGTATAAACCACAAGCGGCCCGAAGTGGGCATTGTTCTGTCCGGTTTTGGTTCGATTCCGAGACAATACCAGGCAAATTTTTCCCGAAGGGTTTTATCGGCCTTCGGCCTCAGGTTGGGAATTTCGAGAAAGTCGCTCATCATGTAATACCCGTCAAAACGCATCAACGGGTTTGCATTAAAGACGACTGTTGTAATGGTGGTGACAAAGAAAATGTTTAACGCCAGGTGATGCAGCAAACCGGGTTGAGTGAACCACCAGATGTAAATGACGATGGCGGAGATAAAAATTTCGACAATCATCCCCCCAGCGCCAATAATAATTCGATGCCATTTGTTGCGCATCATCCAGCTATCAGTTACATCGCAATACAGCGTCGGGGAAAATACGAGCAGCATAACTCCCATCTCATGGCATTCACCCCCATAATGATGGCAACTCATTCCGTGTCCGAATTCATGGAGCACTTTCGTCAGAGCCATTGTGATCCATAAATAGATCAGGTTTGGCCAACCGAAGAATTGTTGAAACTCGGGAAGTTTTGCCTGAAAGGTACTGAAATTAACTAGCAGTAACACCCAGGAGGAGGCGATAAACAGCGAGGCTAGGAAGATAAATACCGGGTGAAAACAGAAACGAAGATAGGGATATAAAAACCGCAAGGTCGGTTCTGGATCCCAGCCCGGTAGGCGTAGATACAACAGGTTCTTGATGAGATTCCAGCGTTTCTTTTTGTTCTGCTCTCGCTGAATTTCCAGTAACGAAGCCCCTTGTCCGGGTCGGTCGCTATAGACAATATTTTTCTTATGCAGCTCAGTAACCAGCGCCTGCACATCGGGCAATTGAAGATGGAGAGATGGGAATTCCTCGCATAATGTTTTTTCCAGTTGTTCGAGATTCCGTTCTCCGTTTAGTAACTGAAGGCAGCGATACTGTTCCGGATCAAGCCGGTGGTATTTCAAACCGACCGGGTCTTTGATTACCCAGGACGGGACTCCTCTGTACTCCACTCTTTTCACAACCAGATCGGGCCTTATCTTGAATGGGATCGGCCGCTGGCTGGATGAGACCATGGAGGAATCAATCGAGTTCAGCATGGGAGAGTTTTCATTCGACGAACTTGAGATGTGGGAAATAGATTGCGTTGAATCTAAATTGCGAATAGCCAGACGGTTTTTCGCAATAATCTATCGGACAATTTTGAGCGCTACAGCCGAGCCAGGTAGTAATAGATGATCCTGGTTCTGCACATCGACCCCGATTTTGACACGCTTTCGACTGGAACCTCCTGTTTTCAGATCGATGTATTGAACTTTTCCTTCGAGGATTTGATCGCTTCCCGGGAATTCGTTGTCTTTTTCATCGATAAGTAACTTCACGAGAACTTTCTCACCCCGCTTAATCTGATGGGCGATATCTCGATTAATCCAGCTATTGACGCGGACCGTATCAATGTTCAGCAATTCAACGACTGGATCCCCCTGATTGACGGCTTCCCCTTTGGATTTGTAAACCTTGATAATTGTTCCGCTGAAAGGGGCCTTCAAGTCGAATGTTTTCAGTTGGACGGCGGATTCCTGGGCCGTCAGCTCCGCCACAGCTTGTTGGTGTTCTGCCTGTTCGATTTGAAGTGTTGCCCGCTCTGCGTCGAGCTTGTATTCCCGAAGCTCAATTTCGGGATACGTCCCCTTGATTTTCTGATTGACATTCAAAGCACGTTCGTATTTTACTTTGGCAACTTCGGAAGCTTTAAGCGCATAACGTTTATCAACAGTATTGCTGGCTTCCTTCAAGTGAATGTTGTGTTGAGCCTGGGCGACGTCGTCCTTCAGATGCGCGACGATCATTCCCGATTCAACCAG
>JAGQQC010000620.1 GCA_020426395.1 Planctomycetaceae bacterium | reverse complement strand
GTCCACTCGGATAATTGGGACATCAACTTCTCGCGTTCAGAGTCACCCTCCTTGCGGAAGATCTGCTCAAGTGTCCGGGGAAGTTCCTTGAGATCAGGTTGTAAGCGAGTGACAATTTCCATCTGTTGATGCGCTGGTTCAAAACGTCCAGTCGCCGCCAGTACTACAGCCAGGCTGATACGGAATTCTGCCTGATCGCTCGATTGTTTCACTGCTCGTTGATAATACTTGTAGGCCTTTGAATACTCTCCATCCTGTAGAGACCGATCTCCCAAAGCTTGAGAACGTACACTTTTCAGGTTGTCTTCAGGAGTCGATGGGCGAACGGCGATAATCACCCGGTCCGGCATTCCCGGAATTTTTTGAATCCAGTCACGTCGATTCTGCTCGACCTGTTCCTGCATCCGTTTGTTTTCCAGAGTAATCGCAGTGGAATTCGTATAAGCGCTTTCGGGAATGTTAAAACTGTTCCCATAGAACCCACTATTCGACCACCACCAATTGTTACCGTAATAATAGCTACCGTAGGTGTAATACGGGTTTCCATAATACCGGGGATAATATCCACCGTAATAGCCGCCATAGTATCCGGTGTAGGGGTAGAAACCGCTTCCGTAATAATAGGTGTAAGGAGCAATCGCAATGGGGGCCCGAAAGACAAAATGATTCACATTCGGAGGCGTTCGAATCCCCAAACCGTGATCATGAAAAAAACCGAGGTGATGATTATGCCCAAAATTCCGGCCGCGTCCTAAACCTCGATATCCGTAATAGGGCCCAGCGTACCGAGGAGAGATAAACTGAATGTCATCCCCCCTGAGAACGGAGGAACTGGTAACACATTCAGCAAAGAGTAACCCTGCCATCAACAGCAGGCAGGCAGCGCGGCGTAATCTAGAATTAATCCTCATGACTTACTCTCCCGGGGAAGAAAGAATGGCGAGGGAACATAACTTTGATTATCAAAGCTGCCTTTGCCATCGTCAAGAAGATTACTCTCCCCTCGTTATGATTCCCCAGAGGAAGAGACGTTCTAAATCTGTATTCCAGTTTCGGTTATCTGGTACGGAACGATCGATTCATCGCAGGCACTTCCCCGGTGTTTGGCGATTTGCAAAGCGCGACCCATCTTACCTGCTTCGCGTGTTTTGCCCATCAGAATGATCGTATTCGCATTGGAGAGTAAATCACCCGACTCAATCGGTCGCTCCAATAAGTCATCCAGCATCACTTCATGGCAAGTATACAGAATTAGGCAACCCAGCTGCTGATGATCATACGGGTTCTGCGCCACAACCGGTTCCTGGCTCCGAAATTGCGAACGGAAAAGATCCCGCGCAAGCCAGTCCGACTCCTTCCGTAAAACCTGATGATAAACATAGTCGATCATGTGGAACTGAAAACTGTCGCTCGCTTTCTCGGCAGGTTCAATACCATCTAACACGATACGTCGGACACCGTGGATGAAGTTCCCGTAAAAGAAATAAATCGCCCGGTCCGTTTCCGCCTGCGCGAGATTATCATAAGTGACCTCCTCAATCACCTGCGAATAACCCGTATGATTCATCGGGTCATTCAGATAAGTCGTCGTCTCATCGACTTCCAGCGAACCATCATTCCCGTCATCGACTGTGTGATGCGCGGAGACGCGAATCCCTTTATCGTCATATTCGTACTCGGTCACTTCACGTTTGCTGACCGAACCACTGGTGTACGTGTCGGTGGTTATAACAAGCTTTACTCGCCGACGACGTGATCGACACGAATTTATGTACGGGATGTTGAGGTGATTTTCGCGACAAAAGAACCGATTATTGAGAGAACCAAAAATAGAATAACAATCAGGTTGTAAAACATGATTTGACCTATAAATTCTACACGCCACCTCAGCCCTCTACACATCTCTTTTATGTTCTCTGGTGCATCCCGTTCAATAACCCAGTACATAAAATCCGCATTCTGGTGATTGAGCTCAAGCAAAGTGGCTACAGTTTGCCGTTGCCAAAGATAAGCGGCTATTTCCAAGACAGTTAAAAGCAAGAGAATTTGTACTTGGTATTTACAATG